>JACDCN010000159.1 GCA_013817555.1 Actinomycetota bacterium | reverse complement strand
TGGCCCGCGTGCGCGCGATCGTCCACGAGCAGGAAGCGGAGCGGGTCGTCGTCGGTCTTCCGCTGACACTGCGCGGGGAGCAAGGGAGCCAGGCTTTGGCGACGGAGGAGTTCGTACGAGCGCTCCAAGACGCTCTCGAGGTGCCCGTCGAGAGCTACGACGAGCGGTTTACGACAACCCTCGCAGCGGGAGCTCCCGGCACCGCCCCGGAAGACGCGCGCGCCGCCGCGCATCTCCTCGACAGTTATCTCACGCGGATGCGTGCGAGGTGAAGCTGACGTTCGCCGTAGGGGTCATGCTGATGGCTGTTGTCGTCGCTGGATGCCGGCACGACGAGCCGCAATCCGCCCCGGTCGAAACCGCTCCTCCGCTGGCGCGTCTGCGAATCATTTTTCCCGAGGGCTTCACGCGCCGAGAGATGATCGAGCGCGTCGGCGCCGTGCGCGAGATCGCGATCCGGAAGCGAAGCGTCAAGCCGCGGTTGACCACTGCCGGCTATAGGCGAGCAAGTGCTCGCGCGACGCCTCCGGCGCAGTTCCGGAAGGACTGGTCGCGCACCCGCTCGAGCGAGGGCTTCCTGTTCCCGGCGACCTACGAGTTCACGAAGCTCACAACGTCGGAGCGGCTCGTCCGCGACCAGCTCGCGTTCTTTAGACGCCAGTGGCGACGCGTCGATCTCCGCTACGCGAAGTCGAAGAACCTGACGCCGTACGACGTCCTGATCATCGCCTCGATGATCGAGAAGGAGACCGTCGCGCCCGAGGAGCGCCGCCTCGTCGCGGCGGTGATCTACAACCGGCTCCGCAACGGAATGCCGCTCGGGATCGACGCGACGATTCGATACGGGAGGAACGTCCCGGGCACCGAGCCGTTGAAGCAGTCGGATCTCGATAGCGACAGCCCGTACAACTCGAGACTACGACTCGGGCTGCCGCCGACACCCATCTCGAACCCGGGGCTCGCGTCGATCCGTGCGGCGGCGAGACCCGCCCGCGTCGACCACCTGTTCTTCGTCCGCAAGCCGGACGAGGTGCACCACTTCTTCACGGCGAGCGAGTCGGAGTTCTTCGAGAAGAAGTGCGAGTACGGCTTCGGCTGTTGAGCAATGCCGAGCTACTACCGCGACCAGGACGCGCCGCTGCCGAATCGGCCACGGAACGTCGGTGTGTGCTTCATCGTCGAGATTGACGGCGGAGTCCTCATTGACACGCGGGAGGACGATGGATCCCAGGCCTTCACCGGCGGTACCCTCGAGGAGGGCGAGTCCGTGCACGAAGCACTGGCGCGTGAGCTGTCCGAGGAGACTGGCCTGGAAATAGGCGACATGACATTGCTCGGCGTTTTCTCCGACCCGTCACGGCTCGTGGCCTACAGGGACGGTGCGGTTCATCGTCTCTTGTCGCTTGCTTTCGTCGTCACTCCCAAGCCCGGAACTCGGCCGCGTGCGAGCGACGAATCGCTCGAGCTGCGGATCGTCTCTCGTGCCGAGCTCCGCGACCTTGCGTTCTGGCCTGCGCACCGACCAATTCGGGATGCATATCTGGCTTTCGACGGCGACGTGTTCGTCGCGTGATCGAGATTTTGGGCACGACCCGCCTCGTCGGTCTTCTCGGCTGGCCGGTCGAGCACTCGCTGTCGCCTCGGATGCAGAATTCCGCCTTCGCGGCACTCGATCTCGACTGGGCGTACGTCCCACTGCCAACATCGCCCGAAAGTCTCGAGGAGGCCATGCGTGGGCTCGTCGCCCTCGGGTTTGCGGGGGCCAACGTCACCGCTCCTCACAAACTTGCGGTAGCGGCGCTCTGTGAGACCGATCTCCCGTCGGTGAACACCGTCGTCGTCCGTGAGGGACGCGTCAAGGGGTTCTCGACCGATACCGCGGTCCTGCCCGGTCTTCCCTGCGAGCGGCCGGTCGTTCTCGGAGACGGCGGTTCTGCTACCGCTTTCATGCAGGCACTGCCGCACGCCCGGAGTTACTCGCGGCGCGGCGAGTGGCCGCCCGTCGTCGGCGATGCCGACCTCGTCGTCAACGCGACTGCGGCACGCGACGATGTACTCGCTGAGCTCGATCCGGGTCAGACCCTGATCGAGCTGCCTTATCCCGAGACCGCGACCGCGACGGCCGCGCGCCGGGCCGGCGCCACGGTCGTGAACGGCCTCGACGTCCTCGTCGCGCAAGGCGCCGCTTCGTTCGAGCTCTGGACTGGCCGGCGGGCGCCGATCGAGGCGATGCGAGCGGCCGTAGGCTTACCTGTGTGACGCTCGAGCTGCGAACCGCCGGCGAGTCGCATGGCCCCGCCCTCGTCGCGATCGTGATGGGTCTGCCCGCCGGCCTGCGGCTCGACCGCGACGCGATCGACCACGACCTGCGGAGGCGGCAAGAGGGGTACGGGCGCAGCCCGAGGCAGCAGCTCGAGCAGGACCGCGTGGAGGTGCTCGCCGGCCTGCGCCACGGCCGAACGCTCGGCTCCCCGCTTGCACTCGTGATCCGCAACCAAGATCACGAGAACTGGGCTTGGGGAATGAGCCCCTGGCCGCCCGAGGGCGACGCTAGCGGGAAGGGAACGACTCCGGTCACGCTCCCTAGGCCCGGCCACGCGGATCTCGCCGGGGCGCTCAAGTACGGGCATGACGACACGCGCCACACGCTCGAGCGGGCGAGCGCGCGTCAGACCGCGGTACAGGTTGCTGCAGGAGCGGTGGCGAAGGCGCTGCTGCGGGAGATCGGAATAGAGGTCGTCGGGCGCGCTCTCGAGATCGGCGGCGAGGCGACCGTGGAGGAATGGAAGCACGCGACCGACGCGGCGCGCGCCGATCGCGAGACGCTCGGTGGCGTCATCGAGGTCGTCTCCGACGGAGTCCCGCCCGGCCTCGGCTCGTACGCTGAGAAGGAGACGAGACTCGATGCGCGGATCGCCGCCGCACTGATGGGCATCCAGGCCGTGAAGGGTGTCGAGATCGGCGACGGGTTCGCGCTCGCCCGTGTCAAGGGATCCGAGGCCCACGACGAGATCCGCGCCGATCGCGGGCGGGAGACGAATCGCGCCGGAGGGATCGAAGGAGGTGTCACGAACGGCGAGCCGGTCGTCGTCCGCGCCGCCATGAAGCCGCTGCCGACCCTGATGCGCCCGCTTCGCTCGGTCGACCTCGAGACGGGCGAGCCCGGAGCGGCGCTCGTCGAACGCAGTGACGTGCAGGCCGTTGAAGCCCTTGCTGTTGTCGCTGAAGCAGCGGTCGCCTGGGAGCTCGCTCGGGCAGCCCGCGAGAAGTTCGGCGGGGATGCGCTCGGCGACTTTCTCGCGGCGCACACGGCGTATCTGGAGCGCATCGGCTGGCCTCGGAACGCCTGAACGCACTGGATCGTCACCTCGCGCTCGTCGGGTTCATGGGCGCAGGGAAGTCGACGCTCGGACCGGAGCTCGCCGACCGTCTCGGTCGCCCGTTCGTCTCGGTCGATGCCGTCGTCGAGGAACGGACCGGCTCGACTGTCGCCGAGCTCTTCGCCGAGCGCGGCCAGGAGGCTTTCCGCGAGCTCGAGGAGCGTTTTGCCATCGAGAGCCTCACCCGCCGCCTCCCTGCGGTGGTCGAGCTTGGAGGTGGCGCGCTCGGAGCGGAGCCCACGCGGATCGCCCTGGCCGAGCACGCGTTCACTGTCCTATTGGAGACCACGCCGGAGGAGGCGTGGGAGCGCGTCTCTCCGGGCGGTCGCCCCCTCGCACGCGACCACGAGGATTTTCGGACGCTGTTCGAAGAGCGCACTCCGCTGTACGAAGCGGTCGCCGACGGGCACGCGCACGACGCCGACGGCGTGGTGCTAGCGGCCTCCGGAATCCACATCTGGGAGGGAGCGGCCGACGGCTTGGGTGGGCTAGCTCCCGGCACGGGCGCGATCGCGCTCGTCGTCGACGCGGGAGTCGAGCCCTTGCACGGTGAACGCGTGCGCCGGGCGCTCGGCGAGCGTCTCACGGCCTTCCATGTCGTGCCCGCGGGTGAGCAGGGAAAGAGCGTTGCCGAAGCCGAGCGACTCTGGTCGAGCCTTCGCCTCGATCGCGAGGGAACCGTCATGGTCCTCGGCGGCGGCTCGACGATTGATCTAGCCGGCTTCGTGGCGGCTTCGTATCTTCGTGGGGTCGCGTGGGTTCCGGTGCCGACGACGCTCGTCGCGCAGGTGGACGCCGCGATCGGTGGAAAGACCGCTGTCGACCTCGAGCGGGGCAAGAACCTCGTGGGAGCATTTCACTGGCCTACGCGGATCGTCATCGACCCGGAGCTCCTGACGACACTTCCACCCGAGGAGCTCGAGAACGGCCTAGCCGAAGTCGTGAAGACGGGGCTCTTGGCCGGAGAGCCGTTCTGGGAGTTGGCGCTACCCGAGCAGGTACGCCGTTGTGCGGCCTTCAAGGCTGCCGTCTGCCTCCGCGATCCCCTGGATCGCGCGGAGCGGGCCCAGCTGAACCTCGGACATACGTTCGCGCATGCCCTGGAGACGGCATCCGGCTACACGCTTCCGCACGGGCGGGCGGTCGCGCTCGGGTTGCTCGCGGCGCTCAGGCTCTCGGGGCTCGAGGACGACGCGGTACTGGTCGAGAAGCTCCTTCACCCCGAGCTCGCCCGCGTCGACCGAGATGCTGCGTGGGCCGCGCTCGCGGCCGACAAGAAAACCGTCGACGGCCGTTCGCGGCTCGTGCTGCTCGAGAAGCCCGGAAAGCCGACGCTCGGCGTCGAGCTCGAGGAGCGCGAGATCCGAGCAGCTCTGGATGCGCTGATCATCTAGGGTCCGGAGGTGCGAATTGTCGTCCTGAACGGCGTGAACCTCGACGTCGTCGGCCGCCGCGATCCGGCGCTCTACGGCGGAATCAGCATCTCCGAGCTCGAGACCCGGATCTACGAGTGGGCGAGCGAGCTTCACTGCACGGTGCGCGCCCGGCAGACGAATCACGAGGGCGAGTTCATCGACTGGTGCCACGAGGCGTTCGACTGGGCGGACGGCGTGATCATCAACCCCGGAGCGTGGGCTCACTACTCGTGGGCGATCCGCGACGCGGTCGAGCTCTTTACCGTCCCGGTCGTCGAGGTGCATCTCTCGAACATCGACGAGCGCGAGGAATGGCGCCGAACCTCCGTGCTCGAGGGGGTCGTCGAGGCGAGGATCATCGGCAAGGGGCCCGACGGGTACCGGGAAGGTCTCGAGTTCCTCGTCAAGGAACGCATATGACGCGGATCGAGCGCCTGGCAGCATTGCTGGAAGAGCCACTGCTCGTTGCAGGACCGCCGTATGTTCTCGGCGGCCAGGCCAATGTGCGCTACCTCACCGGCCTGCAGAGCTCGAACGCGGCCGTTCTCGTCGAGCCGGATGGGACTGCGACTCTCTACGCCGACTTCCGCTACGCGGTGCGGGGACGGGAGGTCGAAGGCGTCACGTTCGTCGAAACCGCGCGCAGCCTCTTGCCGGTGATCGGCGAGCTGCTGGCGGGCAGGCGGATTGGGT
>JACDCN010000013.1 GCA_013817555.1 Actinomycetota bacterium | reverse complement strand
CGCCCGCGAGGGGGCGAATGTCTTCCTCGCCGGTCGCACCCTGTCGAAGCTCGCCGCGGTGGCCGAGGAGATCACGGCGGACGGGGGGAAGGCCGAGACGGCGGAAATCGACGCCTTCGATCAAAAAGCCGTCGAAGCCCACCTCGACGAGATGGGTGAGAAGGCGGGAAGTATCGACATCTGCTTCAACGCCGTGAGCATCACCGCCGTACAAGGAACGCCGCTTGTCGACATGTCGCTCGACGACTTCCTGGCTCCTATCACGGAAGCCGCCCACACCACTTCGTCACCGCAACGGCGTCAGCCAGGCGCATGACCGCACAAGGCTCGGGGGTCATCCTCATGCTCTCATCGTCCGCGGCTCGCGAGTCGCGGCATCGCATGGGTGGGTTCAACCTGGCCTGCGCGTCCATCGAGGCGTTCACGCGCAGCCTTGCGGGTGAGGTCGGACGGGAGGGCGTGCGGGTCGTGTGCCTGCGGCCGAACTTCACCCCCGAGACGACGCCCGAGGTCTCGGAAGCCGACGTCCAGCCGTTGATCGCCGACACCCTGCTGGGCCGTTTGCCCCGGTTGGCCGAAGTTGCGGGTGCGGCCGTGTTCGCCGCGTCAGACGACGCGGGCGCGATGACGGGTGCCGTCCTGAACCTCACCTGCGGCGCGATCGTGGACTAGTGGTAGGGGCGAGGTAGCCTCGCCCTACAGCGTTAGGCAGAGACGATTCCGTCTGGAAAGGGAGAGAGCTTCTCGGCCCCGTTTGCGGTGATGAGAAAATTGTCCTCGACGCGGAGTCCGCCGCCTCCTTCGATATAGCATCCTGGCTCAATTGCAAGAACCATTGCTTCGCGAATCTCGCCTCCGCCAGCCTGGTGCGCATACGGCGGCTCGTGCGCGCGGGCGCCGACTCCGTGGCAGATCGGGTGTGGCGGCTGGCCGGGGAAGCCCATTGCCGCGATCCCCTCGCGGATGCGGCGGTCGAGCTCGGGGAGGTTCGCGCCTGGGCGCGCGAAGTCGATCGCGTCCCGATACACGCTCATGAGTCCGTCCTCGAGCTCACGGTACACCGAAGTCAGTTGCCCGACGACGAGGTTCTTCGTGTGGTCGCACCAATACCCGTCGGCGCAGACCCAAATCTCGAACAGCGTCGGCTCGCCCTCGACGACCGGGCGTGAGGTCGTGGCGGTGAACGTCTGGATCCCGGGCCCCGACCAGACAAGCGAGAAGCCGAGTGCGAGCTCGACCTTCCCTTCCCAGCCGGTGCCCTCGCCGTGGACGAATCCCTCCCACTCCGCGGCGATCTGCGCTTCGGTCATATCCGGCTGGATGATCAGTTTGCAGTGCTCCATGGCGGCGGCGGCGATGTCGTTCGCGAGCCGCATGCGCTCGCTCTCCTGGTCGGTCTTGATTGCTCGCGCTTCGACGAGGAGTGGCGTCGCGTCCTCGGCGGGGCCGAAAGCGGCGAACCAATCGGCGGTGAACGTCGTCGGCTCTCCCACCATGCGGTCGGCCGCCTGTGTGCCAAGGCTCAGCTCCAGCGCAACCGTTCCGTACTCCGCCGTCGCGCTCGTTGCGACGTCGAGCGCGCGTGCGAGTGGCGGACGCGGATCCGACGAGTCGTAGCCCGCGAAGAGCCTGACCTCCGACGTCCAAGCCGTGCTCGCCGCATCCTCCTCGCTCGCCTCGAGGCAGATAAGGACGGGCTCGCCCTCGCGCGGGAAAACACAGACGTCATAGCCCTTCATCCCCCAGAAGTTCGTCAGGTAGAGGACGTTGTCGGGCGCGCGGACGATGAGCGCGTCGAGCCCGCGATCTCCCATGAGAGCGCGCACGCGGTCAAGCTTCGCGTCGTCCTGCGGCCAGCTCACCGCACCTCCTCCCACACAACTCTGCCGTCGCGCGTGAGGACTCGGCCGATGCCGCTTCCCGGATAGTGGCCACACGCGACGACGACGTCGCGATCGACGAGCTCGGGAAGCAGGGAGCGACGCGTCTCTGCGCTTTGCGCAGGATCGGAGTCGGAGACGTAGACCCAGTCCGGCTCCTCGAGGAGAGCGGGATGCACGGCGACGTCTGCAAGCAGCACGGCATTCGCGCCCTCCGAGGCGACGCGAAGCGCCATGTGCCCTGGATAGTGGCCGGGTGCAGCGAACGCGGTAACACCAGGCGCGATCTCCACCTCGCCGTCGACTTGCTCGAAGCGGTCGAGGAGCGGCGCGACACACCGTCGCACGTGGGGTCGCTCCGCCTGAGAGCTCGCGAACTCGACGGAGTCGCCGTGCACGACGTAGCGGGCTCGGGGGAAGAAGACGGAGCCCTCGAGATCCGTATTCCAGCCGACGTGGTCGATGTGCAGGTGCGTCAGGAAGACGACGTCGATCTCGTCACGGTCGACGCCGAGCGTCCGCAGCGCGTCAGGCAGCTCTCCCTCCCGCTCCGCGGTCCAGTCCCATAGTCCCGACGGTCCCACACCCGTGTCAACGAGCACGGTGACGCCTGCGGCTCGGACCAGGTAGCACTTGCACGGCAAGTGCCAGCTCTCGCCGGCGAAGAGCTCCGGGTAGAGCGCCCGGTATGGCTCCCAGGCCTCGGCCGGAACGTCGGGGAACGCCTCCCCGTACTCGGCCAGCAACCCGACCGCGTCAGGGACGGGCAGAAGCTCGATCGAGCCGACTACCACTGCACGCGAGCCGGAGCGGGTTCGCCGTGCGCCTCTTCCCACGAGATCACGGGGTTGCGCAGAACTCCGATCCGCTCGATCTCGGCCTCCATGACGTCGCCCGGCTTCAGGTAGAGCGAGGCCGCGTCCGGCGAGAACCCGGCGACGCCTGACACGGTGCCGGTCGAGACCACGTCTCCGGCCGAGTAGCCGAGCGCGGAGTAGTGGCTGAGGATCTCCGGGATCGTCACGCTCATCCGCCCCGAGTGGGACGTCTGGCGCGGCTCGCCGTTGACGCGCAGCTCCATCGCGAGGTCGTGCGGATCGGGGATCTCGTCCGGGGTGACGATCCACGGGCCGAGCGGGCAGAAGGTTTCGATCGCCTTGCAGAACGAGAAGACGCCCGAGCGCATCTCGCGACGCTGGATGTCGCGCGCCGTGATGTCGTTGAAGATGACATAGCCGCCGATGTAGTCGGGCGCCTCCTCGGGCGAGAACCACTTCCCGGCCTTCTTGATGACCACTGCGAGCTCGAGCTCGTAGTCGAGCTCGTCGGTCAGGTGCTCCGGGTAGACGACCGCCTCGTCGGGCCCGATGATCGCGTCCACGTTTTGCAGGAAGACGATCCAGGGCGCGATCTCGTGCGACCAGCCGACTTGCTTCGACTCCTCCTCGTGCTCGCGAAAGTTGCCTGCCGTGTGGATCAGCTTCTTCGGGACGATCGGCGCGCGGAGGCGGGTGTCGGCGAGCGGCACGCGCTCTCCCGTCTCGGCCGCGCCGCCGCGCTCGAAGTACTCGCGCATCGTCGGCACATCGAGCACCGCGACCTCCTCGCCGCCGAGGACGCCGACCTGACCCTCTCCGAATGTCACGAGCTTCACTCCGCGACCCCGCAGATCTTCATGGCCGCGCGGGCGTAGACCTCAGCCGTCTTCACCAGGCCCTCTATCTCCAGGTTCTCGCCCAGCTCGGCATCCGGCAGGCCGCTCGACGTGCCGTAGTTGACCGTCGCGATCCCGTAGCGCGTGAGCACCGACGCATCGGAGAACCAGCGGGTGACGTCCCGCTTCGGAGCGACGCCGAACACCTCGGTGTGCGCCGCTTCAAGTGCACCCACGAGCTGATGCGACTCGTCGATCTCCGCGCCCGGAGCCGTCACATACACCTCTGCCTCGACTCCCTCGAGCGACCGCGCGAACTCGAGCGCTTTCCGCCGGGCGTCCGCCATAGTCACGTCGGGTGGAACACGGAGGTCGAGGAAGAGATCGGTGCGGTGCGGCGTCCGCGATGCGCGCCAGCCGAATCCACCTTCGATCGAGCCCACGTTCGCGACCCCGCGCACGTCGCCGTAGGACATCTCCTCCTCCCACGACGGGAGCCATTCGAGCACCGCCGAGAGCACGGGATGCATCTTCACGATCGAGTTCTCCCCACGGCGGCCCTCGCTGAACGCGGTGTGTACGAAGGGGCCATGCGTCGACAGCCGGAGCCAGAGGGAGCCGAAGTGCGCGAGCACGAGCTTGTTCTCGGTCGGCTCACCGAGAATGCAGACATCGGCCGCGCCTCCGTGCCCGACCAGATACCGGGAGCCGGCCGCGTAGCCGCGATACTCCGCGCCCTGCGCGTCACCCTGCTGCGTCTTCTCGATCTCGCCGGCGACCGCGGCGATCAGCACGTCTCCCTTCAGCCGCATGCCGTCCTCGATCAGTGAGCGCACGGCCTCCACGTAGCAGGCGACAGCGCCCTTCATGTTCGAGATGCCCAATCCGTAGATCCGCCCGTCGCGCTCGAAGCCCTCCGGCTGGAATCCAGGAATCCCCTGCAACCACGGCTCTCTCCCGGAGTACGACGTGTCGAGATGGCCGTTGAACATCAACGTCGGCCCGCCGCCCGCTCCCGCCCACGTGCCGACGACATTCGCGCGCCCCTCCTCGACCTGCTGCCAGTGCACCGCGAGCCCGACCTCCTCGAACACGTCGCGGATCACGTCCGCCGCGGCCTGCTCGGAGCCCGTGAACGAAGGCGTCGAGACAAGCCGGAGCGCGAGCTCGACGAGTCGGCGCTCGTCGATCATCGGAAGTGCGGGAGGACTTTCTCGCCGAAGAGCCGGATCTGCTCGTGCCGCTTCTCGCCCCAGAGCTCGAGCATGACGTGCGTGCAGCCGGCGTCCCGGTACTCCTCGATCGCCTCGATGCAGTCGCTCGGGGTGCCGGCGATCGGCTTGCACTTGTCGAGGATCTCGTCGGTCACCTTCGCCTTCGCCGCCAGCCGCCCACCCTGCTCCATCGCCTCGGCCACCGGCCGGATCTCGTCCTGCTCGAGACCGGCGAGGTCGAGCAGCGTATCGGCGGAGCCCTGGATGTTTTGCACCTTGTTCGCGAGATACATGCCGGCGATCTCCCGGGCGCCGTCGCGGCCTCGGTCGCGATCCTCGTCGATCGACGCGACGACCGTGCAGCCGATGTCGATGTCGGCGGCGACGTGCTCCAGCGTATAGCGGACGAACGCAGGCGTCGTGATCGACGGTGTCAGACACCCGTCTGCGATCTCCCCGGCGAGCGCCTGCATCTTGGGCGCGGTCGCGGCGATGTACACGGGAGGCACCTCGCGAGGGCTATGCGCCTCCTCCTGAAGGGCGGGCACCGAGGCATTCCAGGTTTCGCCCTCGTACTCGAATGCGTCTCCCCCGAGAACCCCGCGCACGATCGTGACCGCGTCGCGCATCGGCCCGAGCGTCTTCTTCGTCTGAGCCTTGATGTTGTTGAGGAAGATCTTCGACGTCCCGAAGCCGAGCAGGAACCGTCCCGGTCCGGCGGCCTCCTGCACGACCCGTGCGTCCATCGCCACCTGCACGGGGTGCCGCGTGAACGGCGAAATGATTCCCCAGCCGATCGTCAGGCGCTTCGTCTCGCGAGCCACGAGCGCGGACACGACCGTCGACGAGCGCGCCTCCATGCCGTGCTTCCGCCACCACGGGTACGCCTCTGCTAGCCAGATCGTGTCCATTCCAGCCTCGTCCATGACGCGCGCCGACTCGAGCATCTCCTCGAGCGGCTCCATCGTGAGCTGCATCACCCCGATGCGAAACGGCGGCGGCACCTCGGAACCTGTCAGGACTCTTCGGTGGAGTGGGTCGGGCCTTCCGGCTCCGCCGAGTAGGCCTCTGGTGAGGCCGGATGTATCCCCTGCTCGGCACCACCCCTGCTCGCCGCAGCTTCCGAGACGCGCGTCTCGAGCGCGCCCAGCACCTGCTGTACCTGCTGGTTGACGATCGGCTGCAGCACGCGCTGGCCCATCGCCCCGACCGGGCCCGCGATCTTCACGTCGGCCTCCCAGGCCATCGACGTGCCCTCCCCCGCCTCGGAGAGCGTGAAGGAGGTCTTCATGTCCATCAGCGCGCCCACTCCGGTTCCCTTCGCTCGCATCGCCGCGAACTCGGGGGCACGCTCTTCGAGCCGCTCGAAGTTCATCGTCATCTTGAGGCCGCCGAGGCCGAGCGGGACCTTCACCTTGGCCGTCCAGTGGCGCTCATCGGTGATCTCGAAGCTCTCCACTCCGGGCATGAGCTTCGCCATCTCGGCGGGATCGTTGATCACCTCCCACACGGTGTCGCGGGGCGCAGAGAGCTCCTTCGTCCCGGACACGATCACTTCGACACCACCGAGACATTGGCGCGGGTCGCCTCCGGGTCCTGGAGCATCGACCAAACTCTATGGGGCGGGTTGCAGCTCGTGTAGACGATCGCCTTTCCGGCCGCGCCGAGCGCATCCTGGATCGCCGCGCAGACGCAGTGGATGCCGCCGCCTCCGCCCTCCCCCATGCCCTTGGCGCCGAGCGGGGCTACCGGCGAAGGCGACTCCATCGAGCCCGTCTTCAGCGGCGGCATGTCGAGCGCGTGCGGCACGTGGTAGTCGTAGAAGTTGGAGGTCAGGAGCGTGCCCTCCTCGTCGTAGACGAACTCCTCGGACAGCGCCGCTCCGAGCGCATGAGTCGTGGCCCCGTGCACCTGACCCTCGACGATCTGCGGATTGATCCGGATCCCGCAGTCATCCACGGCCGCGTAGTCGACGACGTCGACGACTCCCGTCTCGGGGTCGATCTCCACCACAGCCGCATGGATCTGCGTCGCGTAGGTGAGCGTGAGCTGACCGGTCTTCTTCTCCGTGTCCACCATGCCGAAGTACGGACGGCACACGTAGCGGTGATTCAAGGTCGGGTTGAAGTCGGGCGGCAGGAAGGCGTTGTTCGCGTTCACGATCGCGCCGAGGGCCATGAACGGCAGCGCGGCCTCCTCCGGCCCGTCCTTGATGCGGGCGAAGCCGTCGGCGAGCTCGATCGCCTCCTCCGGCGCTTGCAGCACCGCCGCCGCCAGCTGCACCATCTCGGCGCGGACCAGTTCAGCCGCGCCCTTGACCGCGCCGAGCCCGGTGAAGGCGAACTGGCTCGCGTAGGTGCCCGAGAAGCCAGCATGGGAGTTGAACCACGTGTCGTGACCGCGGCGCACGTTCACCTGCTCGGGCGAGCAGCCCAGGATGTCCGCCACCACCTGCGCCGCGGTCGTCTCGTGGCCCTGCCCCTGCGGAACGGTTCCCAACGTGACGACGACCTCGCCGAAGATGTCGAGCTTGACCGAGGCCGCCTCGTTGTTCCCGGAGAACTGAAGGTCGGGGTTCAGGAGCGTGGACTGCCCGAAGTTGTTCGTCCCGGAGTCGAGCGTCGAGCCGATCCCGAATCCGAGCAGCTTCCCGCGCGCAGCCGCCTCCTTCCGCCGGTCCTCGATCGAGCCCGAGTCGATCAGGTCGAGCGCGATGTCGAGCGCCGCGGCGTAGTCGCCGGAGTCGTAGACGCAGCCGTTCGGCGTCTCGTAGGGCATCTGCTCCGTCTTCACGTAGTTCTTCTTCCTGAACTCGACGGGATCAATACCGAGCTCGGTGGCGACGATGTCGGCTATCCGCTCGGTCAGCCAGAGGTGCTGCATTCGGGAGTAGCCGCGGTTCGGCGACACGGGCGACTTGTTCGTGCAGACTTGAGTGAAGTCGACCCGGATGTTCCGCCAGCCGTACAGCCCCGGCGTCACCTGTGCCCAGATGATGCAGCCGAGCGGCTCGTAGCGCGGAAATGCGCCGCAGTCGTCGAGCGCCCGCACCTTGAAGCCAGTCATCGTCCCGTCAGCCATGACACCGACCTCGATGTCGAGGAATGTGCGCTCGTTTCCGTGCGCATTGGCGGTGTGTTGATCCGTTCGCCACTCGGTCCACTGCACCGGCCGGCCCAGCTTTCGCGCCAGCAGGCACAGCACGACGTACTGCGGGTGCAGGCAGATCTTGTTGCCGAAGCCACCGCCGATGTCCTGGGTAACGAAGCGCAGCTTGTCGATCCCGGTGCGGAGGGCCGGCGCCATCCAGATCGCACCGACGCCGGGCATCTGGTGGTTGCAGTGGAGCGTCCACTCGGCGGTGCCCTTGTCGTACTCGACGAGGGCACCTGCGCACTCGAGCGGCGTCGAGGAGAAACGGTGGAAGTGGAGCCGCTCGATCTTGACCACGTGATCAGCGTCGGCGAGCGCCTGGTCGATGTCGCCCCAGTCGAAGACCCCCGACCAGACGACGTTCGAGCCCGCGTCGTCGTGCAACACCGTCTCGTCCTTCAGCGACTCCTCGGCGTCGACGAGCACCGGCAGCGGGTCATACTCGACCTCGACCAGATCGGCCGCGTCGCGCGCCAGCTCGCGCGTCGCGGCGCAGACGGCTGCGACAGGCTCGCCCGTGTGCCGCACCCGGCCGACCGCGAGCGCGTAGTCCTTGATGTTGGCGCCCGGCTCGACGGACATCTCGAAGAACGGCTCCGTGTGAATCGCGACCTCGTCACCCGTGATCGTCCCGTACACGCCGTCGAGCTCGAGCGCCTTCGAGACGTCGATCGAGACGATCTTCGCGTGCCCGTACGGCGAGCGGACGAAATGGACGTAGCCCATGCCGTGTCGGCGCATGTCGTCGAAGAACGTGCCGAGGCCCTGGACGAGCCGCTTGTCCTCGCGCCGCGGGATGGACTGTCCGATGTAGCCCTTTTCAAGCGTGGGCGTGGACTGCTGCTCGGTGACGGTGGGCGTGGTCGTGGTTGTGGTGCTCACGATGTCCCCTCCCCGACCGCGACGACAGCCTCGACGATGTTCACGTAGCCCGTGCAGCGACAGATATTGCCCTGGAGCGCAACACGCACCTCGTCCTCGTTCGGATGCGGATTCTGCTCGAGGAGCGCGGTCGCGCTCATCAGCATTCCCGGTGTGCAGTACCCGCATTGGAGCGCGTGATGCTCGTTGAAGGAGCGCTGGAGCGCAGTCAGCTCGCCATCGGCTGCCAGCCCTTCGACCGTGGCGATGCGCGTGCCGTCGGCCTGCACCGCAAGCAACATGCAGCTCTTCACGGACACGCCGTCGACATGGACCGTGCACGCCCCGCAGTTCCCGGTATCGCAGCCGACGTGCGTCCCGGTGAGCCCGAGGTCATCGCGAATGAAGTGGACGAGAAGACGCCGCGCCGGGACCTCGTACTCGACCGCCTCTCCGTTGACCTCCAGCGAGATCGCCCGGCTGCGCGCAGGGGCAGGCGTGCCCATCAGCGCTTCCTCCGCTCGACTGCCTGCAGCACCGCTCGCACCGCGGACGTCTCCGCGAGGCTCCGGCGGTAGTCGGCGGACCCGTGAACGTCCGACGGAGGATCGAGCGACGCTCCCAGTCCTTTCGCCGCCTCGCGAACCGCATCCTCGGAGAAATCGCCTCCCGCCAGGCGCTCCTCCATCTCGGTCGCGCGCACCGGCGTCGCCGCGACGCAGCCGATCGCGATCCGCGCTCCCTCGCCTGAGACGGTGGCCGCAGCGTCGACGACGTATGTCCCGTGTTTTCCGATCGTGACTCCCGAGAACCCGTCACCCGTATCGCTCGCGGGCGGCACGGAGATCTTCGTGAGGAGCTCTCCTTCGCCGACGGCGGTCATGTACACGCCGACGAAGAACTCGTCCGCGGGAACGACGCGCTCACCACCCGAGCCGCGAATCGTGAACGACGCATCGAGCACGACGAGGAGCGGCGGCAAGTGATTCGTCGGGTCGCTGACACAGACGTTTCCGCCCACGGTGCCGCGGTTTCGCACCTGCACGTCGGCGATCGTCGCGGCGACCTCCGCCAGGATCGGACGCGCGACCTCGACCTCAGAGGAGCCGACGAGCTGTGTGTACGTCACCATCGCCCCGATCTCGAGCAGGCCGTCCGAGGAGAAGCCGATCGTGCGCAGCTCCGCGAGATCCACGAGATCCACGAGCACATCCGGGGCAGCGGCGCGCGCCTTCATCACGTTGACCAGCGTCTGGCCTCCAGCCAGCGCCCGTGCTCCTTCGTGTGCGGCGAGGAGGGAGACCGCCTCCTCCACGGTCGCCGGGCGCGCGTAGTCGACCTCGCGGAGGAGCATGCAGGGATTCAGTCACACGGTGGCGTGGCGTGTCAAGCTGTACGTGGCGCGCGAAAATCCCTGAAGGCGTCCGCTTCGCGGCCGCTGCCGCAGTGGTAGCGTCGCCCTTCGATGGCGGCCTTCGACGTGGTCTTCGTGGGTGCCGGGATCAACTCTCTCGCCGGAGCTGCACTGCTCTCCAAGGTCGGCTGGAGCGTCTGTGTCCTCGAGCGAGATGATCATCTCGGCGGGTGCATCAAGACGTCGACGGATCTCACTTCACCGGGATTCACGCACGAGATCCTCGCGTCGTGGCACCCGCTCTGGACCGGTTCGGCGGCGTACGCAGAGCTGAAGAACGACCTCGACGCGCGTGGGGTCGAGTACCTGAATACGGATCTCCCGACCGGCGCGGCATTTCCGGACGGGTCGAGCGTTTTCCTCACGACTTCGCTCGAGGACAACGTCGCCGAGCTGGAGCGCCACGCCGGGGGAGACGGAGCCGCCTGGCAGGCGATGTTCGAGAGCTTCCTCGAGAACGCTGACCTCTCGTTCGGCATCCTCGGCACCGAGCTCTGGTCCCCGGCGGGGCTCGGTCTCGGCCGTCAAGGACTGCGGCGTTTCGGGCGTCGCGGTCTTCTCGCATATACGGGGTCGATGCTCTCGACCTGCCGCGACTGGCTCGGCGACACATTCGAGTCGCACGCGGCGCACGGCCTCCTCGCCCCGTGGGTGCTGCACACGGGCCTCGGGCCTGATCAGGCGACGTCAGGCTTCATGACACAGGTGATCGCGTGCGCGCTTCAGCTCGGAGGGATGCCGGTGCCGAAGGGAGGCGGCGTCAGGCTGGTCGAAGGCCTCACAGGGATCGTGCACGACGCCTGCGGCGAGCTGCGCACCGGAGCGGAGGTCGAGCGCGTTCTCGTATCCGGCGGGCGCGCGACAGGGGTGCGTCTCGTGGGCGGAGAGACGATCCGGGCGGAACGGGCGGTCGTGGCGTCCGTCACTCCGACTCAGCTCTATGGCAGTCTGCTCGGCGAGCACGAGGCTTCTGTGGAGTTGCGCAAGGCAGCCGACCGCTACCGATACGGGCGCGGCGCGATGCAGATCCACATCGCGATGTCCGAGCCACCGGACTGGTACGGCGACGACCGGCTCGCGCGAACGGCCATCGTGCATCTGACACCGGGTCTCGACGGTGTCTCGCGCGCCGTGAACGAAGCCGAGCGCGGGCTGCTGCCGGCGGAGGCGACGATCGTCTGCGGCCAGCCGATCGCAGTCGACGTCTCACGTGCTCCGGAAGGTTCCTGGATCCTCTGGATCCAGCTCCAGGAGCTCCCGGCCAGCCGCATCAAAGGCGACGCCGCGGACGAGCTCGACATCGGCGACGGCTCGTGGACCGAGAAGCTGCGCGAGGCGTACGCCGACCGGATCGTCGCGCGTCTCGGCCGGCACATCCGGAATCTCGAGAGCGCGACGGTCCAGCGCGTGGCTCTCTCGCCGTCGGACATCGCCGCATCGAACGTCAACCTTGTCGGCGGAGACATCTACGGCGGCTCGTGCGCGCTCGATCAAAACTTCCTCTTTCGCCCGCTCCCGCAGGCGCCCGGGCACCGGACTCCCGTGGACGGCCTCTGGCACATCGGCGCATCGACCCATCCCGGCCCAGGGCTCGGCGCGGGCTCCGGTTACCTCGTCTACAAGGAGCTCACGAAGCCCGCGCTCCCACGGCGGCTGCTTGCGAAGGTGCCGCTCGTGGGCCGATGAGACTCTCGCTCTCGGAGATCTCGACGGTCAACGCGTCCTTCGAGGAGGACGTGGCTGCGTACGCGGCGGCCGGTTTCGACGGGATCGGAATCTGGGAGATGAAGCTGCCGCCCGACGACGACGCGAATCTCTCGCTCCTTCGCGAAGCCGGCCTCGCCGTCGCGAACTGCATTCCCACCGTGCCGTCGATCCTCCCGCTCCTGCTTCCAGGAATGGAGGGTCCTCCGAGTACGAACGAGCGAATCGCGACCCTCTGCGCCAGCATGCGCCGGCTCGCGGCCTACGAGCCGGAGTCGGTCCTCTGCCTCACCGGACCGGTGGGAGATCTCGAGTCGGCCGAGGCACGCAAGCTCGTCGTCGCAGGGCTTCGCGAGATCGCCGCAGCCGCGCGCGAGAGCGGCGTGCGCTTCGGACTCGAGCCGGCGCACCCCGGCCAGCACGAGACGGTCTCCTTCGTCAACACGATTGCTGACGTGCTGGCGTTGCTCGCAGAGGCGGCCCTCGACGATGTCGGGATCATGGTGGATACGTACAACCTCTGGCATGAGCGGCCGGAGGCGGTTGCGGCAATGGCGAATCGCGTCACGGGCCTCCACGTGGCCGACGAGCCGTCCGACCTCACCCGTACCGATCGCGTGCTACCGGGCGACGGCGGAACGCGTTCGGCTGAGCACGTGCGCGCGCTCGTAGAGGCGGGCTGGGACGGCTTCCTCGACGTCGAGATCTTCTCGACCCCCGACCGCTTCTGGGGGTTGCCCACAGACGAGGCCGCGCGACGCGCCTACGCGGCTGCGTCCCTCCTTCGCCCATGAGCATGGACCTGTGCGTCTGGAACGAACCACGCGTGTCATCCGAGGCAGCTCGTCAAGCGAGCCGCGCGTTGCGCTTGCGGCGCCTGCGTCCTACCCTCGGCTAGCGATGCGCGCGGATCTCCCCACCGGCACGGTCACCTTCCTCTTTACTGACATAGAGGGCTCGACGCCGTTGCTGCATGCGCTCGGAGCGGACGGCTACGCAGACGCGCTCGCCGCGCACCGCCGTGTCCTGCGTGAGGCGTTCGACCTCCACGGAGGCGTAGAGATCGACACGCAGGGCGACGCCTTCTTCGTCGCGTTCCCCACGGCGCCCGGCGCGGCCGCAGCCGCGCTGGCCGCGACCGCGGCGCTCGAGGCCGGTCCGGTCCGCGTGCGGATGGGGCTCCACACCGGCGCCCCAACCGTGGCCCACGAGGGGTACGTCGGAGTTGACGTCCACCGCGGGGCTCGCGTAGCCGCCCTCGCACACGGCGGGCAGATCCTGATCTCACCCCCTACAGCTTCCTTGCTCGACGGAGAGCACCTCGAGGATCTCGGCGCTCACCGGCTCAAGGACTTCGACGGAGCAACACGTCTCTTCCAGCTCGGGGGTGGCACGTTCCCGCCCCTGCGCACTCCCGGGAGCGTCGAGCTCCCGACCCCGCCGACGCGGTTTCTCGGTCGTGAGCGTGAGCTCTATGACGCCGTCTCGTCGTGGGTCGCACACACACCGCGCGTGCTGACGATCGTCGGGCCGGGTGGCACCGGGAAGACACGCTTCGCGATCGAGCTCGCTCGGTTGCTCGCCGACGAGGCGGACGGCGCAACGCTGTTCCTTCCTTTCGCTCCGGTGCACGAAAGCGCGCTCGTCCTCCGCACGATCGCCGATCAGCTCGGCGCACCAAGCGCCGAGCCGTCGAGCGTCGCAGCCGCGGTCGGCGACCGCCGCACACATCTCGTGCTCGACAACCTCGAGCACCTCCTTCCGCACATCGCGCGACCGATCGCCGAACTGGTCGGCGCCGCGCCGTCGCTGCGGCTGGTCGCGACCTCGCGTGAGCCGCTGCGCATCCAGGGCGAGGTCGAGTTCGACCTGCCTCCGCTTGCAGAGGAGGAGGCCGTCACGCTCTTCCTCGAGCGTGCCAAGGCGGTCCGCCCCGACACCGTGTCGTCGCCTGCCGTCGGCGAGCTCTGCCGTCGGCTCGACCGGCTCCCGCTCGCGCTCGAGCTCGCCGCAGCTCGGACCAAGCTGCTGGCTCCCGAGGTGCTCCTCGAGCGGCTCGGGGATCGTCTCGACCTGCTCGCGGGCACCCGCGACGCAGACGAGAGGCACGCGACCCTGCGCGCCACCATTACTTGGTCGTACGACCTCTTGGACGAGAACGAGCGGCGGCTCTTTCGTCGGCTCGCTGTCTTCCGCGGAGGTTGCACACTCGAGTCGGCCGAGGCGGTCTGTGACACCGACCTGGACACCTTCGCATCGCTCCTCGACAAGAGCCTCGTCCGGCGGCGCAAGGGCCGCCTTGGCGAGGAGCGCTTCTGGATGCTCGAGACGATCCGCGCGTTCTCGGTCGAGCGACTCGAGGAATCCGGTGAAGCGGATGCAATCCGCCGTCGCCATGGCGAGCACATGCTGGAGATCGCGCGCTCGGCGCATCTCGCCGAGGACGATCTCCCGGCGGACGTCGCCGTCGGCCTGGCTGAGCAGGACAACCTGCGGGCAGCGCTCGACTGGGCCGAGAAGCACGATCCCCCCTTCGGGCTCGAGATCGCGATCGAGCTTCAACATCTCTGGAACGCGGCAAGCCCCGAGGAGGGCATGCACCGCTTCGAGCGCCTGCTCGAGCGGGCGACTCCCGTCTCCCCCGAGCTCCGTGCGCACGCACTCCGCGTCTACGGAGGGACGGTCGACCTGTCCGGCGAGTTCGACCGATCCGAGGAGCTCTGGAAGGAGAGCCTAGCTCTCTATCGCACGCTGGGGGAAGATCGCGGCGTCGCCGCAGTCGAGCACATGCTCGCCGTCTCAGCCTGGCGGCGCGAAGACTGGGAGCGGATGCGCGAGCTAACCGAGCACTCTCTCGCACTCGCCCAGGGCAGGTTCGCGTTCATCGAGACGACGGGTCTCTACCTCCTCGGGCAGCTCGCTCTCGTGGACGGAGACGTCGAGCAAGCCACGATGCTCACGAGACGGAGCGCGGAGATGGCCCGCGACGCCGGCTGGACGTGGTGGGAGTCGGGCCAGCTACACGCGCTTCTCCTGCTCGCACTGCGTCGCGGCGATCTCGAGGAGGCGGAGGAGCAGGGAACGGCTGCCCTGAACCTCGAGCGCGAGCAGGAGAACCGCCTCTGGACCCTGTATACGATCGCCGGCCTGGCACAGGTCGCTCATGCGAAGGGCGACCTAGGGCGGGCCGGTCTCCTCTGGGGCGCAGCCGAGAGGGAGGCGGAGCGACTCTCGAAGTGGGCGGACGAGCGAGCTCGCCGAGGAGGCGTGCTCGTCGAGGAACGCCATCCGGGCTTCCTTGCCGCCGTCGAACGTGGTCGAGCTCTCGAGCTCTGGGACGCCGCAGCTGTCGCCCTCGGAGAGGTTGAGCCGGACTAGACGGTGCCGTAGAGCGAGAGCACGACGCGCACGAACAGCTTCGTGTCGTCGTACAGGCCGATCTCCCGAACCGCCCGCGCACCCTGATACCAGCCCGCGAGCGCGAGCCGCCTGTTTCCGCCGAACTCGTCGAGCTGCCACCGCAGGTAGCGAACCCCGGCGCGCACGTTGCCCTTATAAGTCCGCGGCGTGGGAACACCGAGTAGCACAGTGTCGACGAACTCCCAGGTCTCCGGTAAGAGCTGCATCACGCCGATCGCGCCGACGCTCGAGACGACCTCCTGCTGGAAGCCGGACTCCATCCAGGCGAGCGCGCGCGCCAGCGCAGGATCGACGCCGTAGACGCCTGCCCAGCGGTCGATTGTCACCCGCACTGCTTCGCGACTCACGGGTGGCCCCGTCACTGCTGGCAGGTGCAGTCGCGCTCCGTGTGGAAGCGCGAGCCGCTGGTCGGGGACGATGACGCGCGTCAACGGGATGCGGTTCCGCCGCGCGAGCTGCCACGGGCTGACGTGGTAGCGGGCTGCAATGGAGAAGAAGCTCTCCCCCGGCTGCACGACATGCTCACGAGCCGCGCCGCGCCTGACAAGCGCTCGGTATGTGTCCGGACCCGCGATTCCGTCGGGAACGAGCCCCTGCCGTCGTTGGTAGCGCCTGAGCGCGGTTGCGGTCGACTGCGTGAAGCGGCCGTCGACGGCGCGTCTCGGAAGCCCATGCCGCCGTAGCCGGAACTCGAGCACCGCGACGTCCCAGCCGATCGAGCCGACAGCGAGCTCACGCTGGCCGAGCAGCGGACGGCCCCGCGGCCCGAGCGCCCGCTGGGTCCTGCGATCGAGCTTGCCGTCGACGGGAAGTCTCTTCGTGCGCTGAAACGACGCGAGCGCGCCTCGCGTCAGCGGGCCTGAGAGTCCGTCGACCGGCCCGGGATCGAACCCGTGCGCACGAAGACCGACCTGGACCGCGGCGATACGGGGGTTGGCTGCCGAGCCAACCTCGGTGAGACCGCAGACGCCGATGGACAGCGCGACGCCAACGACGGCGAAGCGACGCATGAAAGGGCTGTTCTCGACCGGCTATGCGACTCCTGCCTCCTCGGGAACGCAGCAAGTCGCCGGGTACAATCCGGCCGCTGCCTTCCCCGGTAGCTCAATTGGCAGAGCATCCGGCTGTTAACCGGAGGGTTGTTGGTTCGAGTCCAACCCGGGGAGTTCAGAGAGGCCCTGCAAATAGGCCTCTTTTGTTGTCTTTATGAAGACGGGCCTAGCCTAGCCTGCTGCACGCGTTTTTGCACGCGTTTTGACCGCGCCCCACACTCCAACCAGCAATGAGCGCGATTCCATCTGAACCATGAGAACATGCGTTCGTACGTCGCATGGCTCCGCTCACGGTCGATTCCATCGGGCGCTCGATCGCGGAAACCTCGATCAGGCAGAGATGGCGGCGCGAGAGATGGGCCGGCGCGACTAGCGCACTCCGGACAGAAGGGAAGGAGTTCGCCGGTCCCATCGCTCGTCGACCTCGCGGTGGCACTCGGCGCTGCCCAGGTTCTCGGTTAGCTCACTCATCCCGGACGGGACTCGAGCATATGCACCCTCGAGCTGGGACGAGTCCGAAGAAATGAGAGGCGGCCGGGCGAGCGCCGCCTCCGATCGAGAGCAAGGCGCTGTGTGTGTCGGCGTCGTCAGCTACCAAATGTTTCTGTCTGCGGCCCGTCGCCTGATCCCAGCTTCTCCTCTTTGACCTTCTCGGCCTCCCGCTTCGCCCGTTCCTTGCCGAGCTCGAGTTCACGCTTCAGCTGCTCCTTGTTCTCTTGTCC
>JACDCN010000158.1 GCA_013817555.1 Actinomycetota bacterium | reverse complement strand
CTCGGATCGCTCTTCACGACCAGCGCCCGCCGCGTGATCTTGGGCTCACGCTCCGCGAGTACGTCCTCTCCGGAGCGCGAGACCTGCTCGCGGTCGAGGAGGAGCTGGGTCGGCTCGAGCGCGAGATGGCCGACGGAGCGCATGACGAGGGAACCCTTCGCCGTTATGCCGATGCCCAGGCGAGGCTCGAGCACGCCGGGGGCTGGGCTTGGCGCGAGCGTGCCGCCCGCGCCGTTCGCGGCCTCGGATTTCGCGACGAGGATCTCGACCGCCAGCTGTCCACATTCTCGGGCGGAGAGCTGACCAGGGCCTCGCTCGCGCGCGCCCTCGCCGTCGAGCCTGACTTGCTGCTCCTCGACGAGCCGACGAACCACCTGGACGTGGAAAGTCTCGAATGGCTCGAGGCCGAGCTCGCGACCCTGGATGCGGCGGTCATCCTCGTCGCACATGACCGCTGGTTCCTCGAGGCCGTCACTACGGCGGTGCTGGAGCTGGCGCCGGGGGGCGCGCACTACTTCGCTGGCCCCTGGCACGAGTGGCGACGGGAAAAGGCAGCGCGGGCCGTTGCGGCGGAAAGAACTGCAGACCGCGTTTCGGAGGACATCGCGCGCCTCGAGCGCTTCGTGGAACGGTTTCGCTACAAGAAGTCGAAGGCGCGCCAGGCGCAGGCGAAGCTGACCCAGATCGGCCGCCTGGAGAAGGATCGCGCCGCCGCGCGCGGGACGCTCGCGTCGCTCACCCAGGGTCGACGGACGCTCGGCTTCGACTTCCTCCAGCCACCTCGAACAGGACGTGTCGTGCTCGATGCGGAGAACATCTCGCTCTCGGCCGGAGACAAAACACTGCTCGAGGATGCGAACATCGTCCTCGAGCGCGGCGAGAAGGTCGCTCTGGTGGGTCCGAACGGCTCCGGCAAGACCACGCTGCTCGAGGCGCTCCTGAGCCGGCGCTCGCCGGACGGGAGCGTTGCCAGCCTCGGCCACGGTGTCGTCCCCGCGTACTTCTCCCAGCACACGCAGGAGCTTCCGGCCCACGGGTCGGTGCTCGACTGCGCGGTTGCCGCTACCGGATTACCGCGACCACAGGCGCAGATGCTTCTCGGGCGCTTCCTCTTCTCCGGCTGGGAGATGCACGAACGCCCCGTGTCCGCACTCTCCGGCGGCGAGCGCCGGCGGCTCGCGCTCGCGCTCCTGGTTGCGTCGGGAGCGAACCTCCTCGTCCTCGACGAGCCGACGAACCACCTCGACCTCGAAAGTCGCGAAGCGCTCGAAGCCGCGCTCGAGGCGTTTCCCGGCACCGTGCTCATCGTCTCCCACGACCGCGCCCTGCTCGACGCGGTGCCCGATCGCATCGTCGCCGTCGAGGAACTTGGTCTCCGCTCCTACGAGGGCGGTTGGGCAGACCTGACGCGCGAGCGGAACGCAGAGACAGCTCCTCTCATCGAGCCGGTTCCGCAGGCAAAGCGGGCGCCAGAGCCGCGACTCCGGCCGGAGCGGAAGCGGCCCTCGGAGCTCGAGCTCGTCGAGACGCAGATCGCCGCAGTCGAGACGCGAGTGTCGGAGCTCGAAGGAAAGCTCGCCGAAGACTGGGCGAACATGGATGTCCTCAGCGCGCACCGAGCCGCGCGCGACGAGCTGAAGGCGCTCCTCGGTCGCTGGGAGCTCCTGTTCGAGGGGACGGAATCGCGGTGACGTACTCCATGCGCTGCGGCGTAGATGGAGCATGCACGCAGTGAGCCTCGAGGTGTCCCGCCCGGCAGCGCCGGCGGAGCCCACCTTCGCAGCCGTCGCCGAAGACCACTTGGACGACGTGTATGGCTACCTCCTCTATATGACGAAGAACTGGGCGCTCGCGGAGGATTTGACGAGCGAGACATTCGAGGCTGCGCTTCGGCACTGGCGGCGGTTCGATCCTCGTCGAGGGACACACCGCGCGTGGCTACTCGCAATTGCGCGCTCGACCGCTCTCGACTGGTTCCGCGCCGACGCGCGGAGACGGCGACGCGAGGAGCGCGCCGAGGCTGGCGAGCTCGGCAGGGAGAGAGACCAGGCATTCGGCGAGGGATTCTCGCCGGAGCTCGAAGAGGGACTCCGCGCCCTTACGGCCGGAGAGCGCGAGGTCGTCGCACTCCGGGTCGTGCTCGATCTGGACGGCGACGAGACCGCGCGTCTCCTCGGGATCACGGTAACCGCGGTCTCGACACGGCTGCACCGGGCACTCGCAAAGCTGGAAGAGAGGATGAGACACCATGACGTCGCCTGACCTGATCCACGAGCTCACGGCAACTCGGCCGGTAGCTCCCACCGCCCTGCGCGCGCGCGTCCGCGAGATCACAACTCAGGACGCAGCGCCGAAGGCTTCCTTCTGGCCACAGCTCCGGCTTCCCATGCGCCGCTTCGCGCTGGTGGCCGTTCCGGCGGCTGCAACACTCGCGATCGCGAGCGCGGGAGTGCTCGGCGTCGCACGCTCCGACGACAACGTGGCCGCGTTAAGGAACGACTTCTACGCCCAAGAGTCTTCTGAAAAGCTCCTCCCTCAAGCGACGGCGCCCCAGCCGAACGTAGGTGCAGCTGATCAGAGCTCGGGCTCTGCGGTCGCGCCGACGCTCGATCGCGCGCAGCGGATCAGCGCGACGCTGACGGTGGAGGTGCCGGACTCGGACGGCGTCTCACGTGCGGCTCAGAAGGCGCTCGACCTGACGGAGTCGCTCGGCGGCCACGTCGTGAGCGCGAATGTCGCGACCGGTGATCAGGGCAGTGCGGCACTCGTGGTGCGTGTCCCGGTCGCGAAGGTACAGGAGGCAATCGTGCAGCTCTCGGCGCTCGGACGCATCGTCTCGCAGCAAGTGACGATCGACGATCTCCAGGAGAACCTCGACCGGCTCCAGCGTCGGGAGCGGTCGGTGCGGGCCCAGATTGCGCTCGTCGTCGCAAATCTCGAGAACGAGTCGCTCGACGCGACCACGCGAGCGCAGCTCGAGTCGCGCCTGCGGACGCTGCGCCAAGAGCTCCGCGGGCTCCGGCGCGACACCGCTGCGACGAACGCGGAAGCACGCATGGCGACCATCCAGCTGAGCGTCGTCACTCCAGGAGTGCTCGGCGCCGTCCCGGTGCCTTCGCGACTCGACCGGACGCTGGACGAGGCTCTCAACGTCCTCGTCTGGGAGGGCGTGATCGCTCTGGCGATCGCGATCGTCGCCGCGCCCTTCGCGCTCCTGCTCTTCGCGACCTGGCTCGGGCGGAAGCTCTACCGGCGGCGGGAAGAGGATCGCCTGCTCGCGACTTAAGCAGGGTCTGGCTGAAGCCAGACCCCGACCGGTCGCCGCCCTAAAGCCTTGGGGTCTGGCTTCAGCCAGACCCCCGGTCGTCCGCGCCGAGCGTCGCGATGAGGGCCTCGGCGACCACCTTCAGAGGTCTCCCCGAGATTTGGCTTGCTTTGCGGAGCCGCGCAAACGCCTCTTCCTCGGTGAGGCCCTCGCGCTCCATGAGGATCCCCTTCGCCCGCTCGATCGCTTTCCGCGCAGCCAGCGCTTCCGCGAGTGAGTCGGCCTCCTCGCGGAGCGCAGCCAGCTCTTCGTGCCTTGCTCGCGCCGTTTCGATGGCCGGAAGCAAGTCGGACTCCCGGAACGGCTTGACGAGGTAGCCGAAGACGCCGGCCTCCACCGCGCGGGAGACGAGCTCGCGCTCTCCGTACGCCGTCACCATCACGATCGGGATCGGACGCTCATCGAGGATCCGGCGCGCGGCCTCGATGCCGTCGAGTTGAGGCATCTTCACGTCAAGGAGTGCGACATCGGGCTCGGTCTCGCGAGCAAGCCGAACGGCCTCCTCGCCGTCCCGCGCCTCGGCGCACACCTCGAAACCCGCTCCTTCCAGCATTCCCTTGAGATCGAGCCGGATGATCGTCTCATCCTCGGCGATGAGCACGCGCGTCATGCCGGAAACACCACCTCGGCGCGAAGGCCGCGGTCGTCGACGAGCTCGATCTCTCCGCGCAGCTCGTCATGGACGAGCGCGCGAACGATGGAGAGTCCCGTACCCGCCTCCTCGCCCCCGATCCCCTCGCCGTCGTCGGCGATCGTCAACGCGATCACGCCGTCCCTGCGCGAAAGCGAGATCGATACGCGGGCACCGCCGTGCTCGAGCGCGTTCTGGAAGAGCTCGGTGAACACGAGCGCGAGCGCGGTCGCCTGCTGACCGGCCAGTGACACAGGAGCGAGCTCCGCAGTAACCTCCTTCCCGGCAACGAGCCCCTGCACGAGCATCGCGCGCAGACGGTCGACGAGCTCGCCGAGGTCGACGTCGTCCTCACGATGCTCCGTCAACACCTCGTGAACCGCGGCGATGGTCAGGATCCGGTTGACGGAGTCCTGGAGGGCCTTGTGCGGATCAACGTTCTCCGCTCGCGCCTGTAGGCGAAGGAGCGACGCGACGGCCTGGAGGTTGTTCTTGACGCGATGGTGGATCTCCTGGGCGAGAACGCCCCGCATAACCGCGCGCCCGTGCTCCAGCGCAACCGCCGCATGGTGCGCTATCGCCTCCAGCAACGCCTCCTCGTCGCCCGAAAAGGGCGTGTCGCGGTCGCAGACGAGCTCGCCGATCTGCCGACGCTTCCAACGAAGCGGCATACGAACGGCATGGGCGCCCGGGCGACCCTCGGGCCACGCGATCTTCCCGTCCTCGAGCACCAACGCCGCTCCGGTCGCGTGCAGCGACTCCATCGTCGTCTTCACGATCGCCTCGAGCGACTCCTCCAGATAGAGGGACTCCGAGACAGCCTCGGAGATTCGCGCCAGCGCCTCGAGCTCTACGACCCGACGCTGCGCGCTCGCATAGAGCTGCGCATGCTCGATCGTCTGCGCGACCTGGGACGCGATCGCGACAAGAAGGTCGATCTCCGCTTCCGTGAACTCCCGGGGCTCTCGGGTTCGCACGTTGAGCGCGCCTTCGAGCTTGTCCCGGGCCAAGATCGGGACCGCGAGGATGGACTCGTACTCGTCTTCGGGGAGGTTCGGAAAGAGCTTGAAGCGGGGGTCGAGGTGGGCCTGCGCAGGGATCATGACCGGCGTCCGCTCCGCGGCGGCTACTCCCGTGATCCCCTCGCCGGGCGGCATGCGCGGCGTGCGCGTCATCTCCTCGACCCGGCTCCCATGCGTCGCTCGCAGCACGAGCTCGTTCGCGCGCTGGTCGTAGAGATAGACGAAGCAGGCGTCGGTGCCGAGGGCGTCCGCGACGTTGCGTGCGACCAGCTCGAGCACCTCCTGGAGATCGAGCGAGGAGTTGACCGCCGCGATCGTGTCCGTCAGGAGCCGGAGGTGACGCGCCGTCGTGTCCATGTCGCTCATTGTCGCCTTCGCTCGTCGTGCTCGCAGCCTACGTCTTGGCTGTATGGGCGATGGCGGCAAGCCGGAGTAGAGAGTCAGACATCGCTGATCGCGCTTCGACGCGACCGGAACATGCGCGACGTCCGAGCCGGAGGCCGGCTTCGCCGGCCGGGAGGCATCGCGCCGCGTGCTCCCAGCCCATGGAACGAAGG
>JACDCN010000012.1 GCA_013817555.1 Actinomycetota bacterium | reverse complement strand
CCGCCCCGTGCCGCATGAGATAGAGCCGGCGTCGCATCGCGCCATAGGATCGCACGATGTCTTCGTTTACCGGGCCAGCTGCCTCCGGGCCGTCGGGCGACATCGTCGAGACGGTTGCCGCTCTCGCATCGAAGCCACCGTTGCTCGTCCTCGATCGGGTACGCGCGTTCCTCGACGAGCATCGCCTCGGCTCCGGGGACGTGCGGGCGCGACGGATCGGCGAAGGGGGCGGCTCGAACTTCACCTTCCTGCTGGAGCGCGGCGCGGACCGCTACGTGCTGCGGCGTCCTCCCCGTCCGCCGCTTCCACCTTCGGCGCACGACGTGGTTCGCGAGGCAACGCTCCAGCTGGCTCTACGCGATGCCGGGTTCGCACGCCTTCCGACGATCGTCGCCGTCGCCGAGGACGAGACCATTCTCGGCGTCCCCTTCTACGTCATGACGTACATCGACGGAGACGTCGTGACGGACGAGCTCGTACCGGGGCTCGAAGACGAGTCGACGCGAAGGAGCCTTGCGACCGATCTCGTCGAGTCGCTGGTCGAGATCCACCGAGCGGACGTCACGACTCCCGGGCTCGCCGCGTTCGCTCGGCCCGGAAGCTACAACGAGCGCCAAGTCCGGCGCTTCACGCAGCTCTGGGGCATCAACAAGACACGCGAGATCCCGACCGTCGAGCGGGTCGGTGAGTGGCTCGGGGACAACGTGCCGGCACCGTTGCCGGAGACCGTCGTGCACGGCGACTTTCGCCTCGGGAACACGATGGTCGCTCGAGGAGATCCGTCGCGGATCGTCGCCGTGCTCGACTGGGAGATGGGCGCGATCGGGGACCCGCGAGCCGACCTCGGTTACCTGCTCGCAACGTACAGCGAGCCCGAGGGCCCTCCTAATCCGCTCGGCACGTCGCCGGTGACGGCGCTTCCCGGCTTCCCTTCCAAGTCCGAGCTGGCCGACCTCTACCTAGCGCGGAGCGGTCGCGCCGTCGACTCGCTGTCGTGGTTCGAGGGGCTCGCCCTCTGGAAAGCGGCCGTCTTCTGTGAGGCGATCTACGGCCGGTACGTCCGGGGTGAGCTCGGCTCCGAAGACGAGCGTGCCGCGAGGTTCGAGGAGGGTGTTCCGTATCTCGCCGAAGCCGCGGCCGCCACAATCTTCCGCTAGAGCGCGATTTCGGCGAGTGCTCGCAGCGCTTCGGGCTGCTGCGTGGAGACGAGCAGCGAGGTCGCGCCCGATTCGCGCCACGCGTCTACGCGCTCTGCGAGCCGCTCCTTCGGCCCTACCAGCGCGACTTCGTCGATGAACGAGTCCGGAATGGCAGCAGCGGCGTCGCGCTTGTTCCCATCGAGATAGAGATCCTGGATCTTCCGCGCTTCGTCCTCGTAGCCATAGCGCGCGAACAAGTCGTTGTAGAAGTTCTGGCCGCGCGCGCCCATGCCACCCACGTAGAGCGCGTAGTAGGGCTTGAGAAACTCGCGTCCGGCCTCGACGTCGTCGATCAGGATCGCGGGCGCGGTGGGCGCGACGTCGAAGTCCTCGTGCCTGTTGGCGAGCGCGGACGCGAAGACCTTCGGCGCCTGCTCCGGCGACCAGAAGATCGGCAGCCAGCCATCGGCGATCTCGAACGCCTGCGCGACAGCCTTGGGCCGCATCGCCGCCAGGTAGATGGGAATGTCGGCGCGCAGCGGCCGCGCCATCAGCTTGAGGGGCTTGCCGAGGCCGGTCCCGTTCGAGAACGGGATGTCGTAGTGCTCGCCGTGGTGCTCCACCAGCTCGCGGCGGAGCGCCGTGCGCACGATCTCGACGTATTCGCGCGTCTTCGTGAGCGGCTTTCCCCAGGGCTCGCCGTGCCAGCCCTCGACGACCTGCGGTCCCGAGGTGCCGAGCCCGAGCAGGAAGCGGCCCTCGGAGAGGAGGTCGAGCGTCGCTGCCGTCATCGCGGTGTTCGACGGCGTGCGGCCGGGAATCTGCATGATCGCGCTCCCGATCTTGATCCGGGTCGTCGTCGCACCGAGCCATGCGAGGACGCTCACGCAGTCGGTCCCCCACGCCTCGGCGGCCCACGCGGAGTCGTAGCCAAGCCGCTCCGCCTCCTGCGCGAGGGCGATCGGCTCGAGCGGGCTCGTGCCCGGCGGCGCGTATCCCATGTAGAACCCGAGGCGCATCGGTGCGATGCTAACGCCGTGACGATCACGGATCTCCGTCCGACTGACGAGGTGCAGGAGCTGAAGGCGCGCGTGCGAGCCTTCATGGAGGAGCACGTGTACCCGAACGAGCAGGCGCTCGACCGCGAGGACGAGGAGGCGGACGCGCTCGTTTCGCGACTACGAACGGTCGCCAAGGAAGGAGGCCTCTGGGCTCCGCACCTGCCGCCTGAAGCCGGCGGCTCGAACGGGAGCTTCCTCACCTATGCGTTCCTGAATGAGGAGATCGGGCGCTCGCTCTGGGGGCAGCTGATCCTCGGCTGCCAGGCGCCGGACGCGGGCAATGGGGAGATCCTGTGGCAGTTTGGGACCGACGAGCAGAAGGAGCGCTGGCTCAGGCCGCTCGTCGCGGGCGAGGTGCGCTCGTTCTTCTCCATGACCGAGCCGGACGTGTCGGGATCCGACCCGACGGGTCTGAAGACGCGTGCGGTACGCGACGGCGACGAGTGGGTGATCGACGGTCACAAGTGGTTCTCGTCGGGCGCCGAGGGAGCGTCCTTCGGGATCGTGATGGCGGTCACGGATCCCAACGCCGAGCCGCATCGCCGCGCGACGCAGATCGTGGTCCCTGCCGACACGCCCGGGGTCGAGGTCGTCCGCGCGATTCCCACGATGGGCCACCGCGGCCGCGGATGGACGACGCACTGCGAGGTGCGCTACACGGGTGTCCGCGTTCCGGTCGACAACACGCTCGGCGAGGAGGGCGAGGGGTTCCGGATCGCGCAGAAGCGGCTCGGACCTGGCCGCATCCACCACGTCATGCGGTGGCTCGGGCAGATGCAGCGCGCGTTCGAGCTCATGTGCTCCTACGCGCTCGAGCGGGAGACGTTCGGCGGGCCGCTCGCCGAGAAGCAAACAGTCCAGAACTGGATCGCGGACTCCGCGGCCGAGATCCAGGCGTGCCGCTTGTTGACGCTCGACGCCGCGCACAAGATCGACCAGGGCGACGAGGCGCGGGTCGAGGTGTCGCTGATCAAGTTCTACGCGGCGAAGGCGCTGAACGACGTCGTTGACCGGGCGGTGCAGGTACACGGCGCGCGCGGGCTGACCGACGAGACGCCGCTCGCGGGGATGCTGTCGCAAGCGCGCGGGGCGCGGATCTACGACGGCCCGGACGAGGTGCACCGCATGGTCGTCGCCCGCCGGATCCTGAAGTCGTTCGCCGCAGGTGACGGCTGGCGCTTCGAGTGAAGAGCACCACGCAGCGGTAGAGGTCAGGCTTCAGCCTGACCCCGGTCTTGGACGTTCTACGTCCGGCTGCGTCCCAGGCTTCCAACACCCAAGGACGAGGTCAGGCTGAAGCCTGACCCCCAGCCGCAGGTCAGCTCTGCGCGCGCTTCGGCGGGAGCGGGACGAACGTGCTCGTCGTCCTCTGGTACTCGGCGTAGTCCGACCGGCTGCGAAGCGCCTGCGCTTCCGTTGCCGGGATTCCGGTCAGGCGGAAAAGGAAATAGAGGAGCACGGCCGGAACCGCCCAGGACACCCAACCCCAGGGCGCGGCTATGGCGACTAGTGCGACTCCGAGCCAGGTGACGAACTCGAAGAAGTAGTTCGGGTGCCGTGACCAGGACCACAGGCCGTGCCGTGCAGTCTTGCCCTTGTTCGCAGGATCGGCCCGCCAGCGGGCGAGCTGCCAGTCGGACGTGATCACGCCCACGTTCCCGATCGCCCAAACAGCGGCGCCCGCCCACTCGACGAGGCCGAGCCCGTCCGCCGGGTCGAGCGAGATCAGCGCGTACGGCAGTGAGAAAAACACCACGAGCGCCGCCTGGAACTGGAAGAAGAGGAAGAAGTTTCGGCTCGCGTTCTCGCCCCACTTCTCCCGGAGCGCCTGGTAGCGACCGTCCTCCTCCTTGCCGAGGACGCGGTTGAAGAGCAGGTAGAGCCCGAGCCGCCAGCCCCATATCGACGCGAGCACCGCGGCGAGCACGCGATGCGCGACATCTCCGTCCGCGAGCACCGCGTACGCGAGCGCCGCACACGCAATCAGGACTGCCCACGCGACGTCCACATGGCTCGCGTCCCGGATCCGCACCTGGACAGCCCAGAGCACCGCCATCGCGACCGCCGCGAGCACGGCGCCGACGGCAAGCAGACCCCAGAGCGACCCGATCATGAGCGCTCGATCTCGATGTCCTCGAAGCAGAAGAGAAACGTTGCGGGTACACGCGTCGACCCGGCCGGGGGCCGGCTTCGCCGGCCGGGAGGCGACGCGCAACGTGCGGGGTGCGCCGCTCGGAAGGAGGGGGATCGTGGGGGAACCATGGGTGCCCCCACGCTAGCGCGGCCCGGGAACGCCCTTGAACTCGTACAGGAGCGGCTCGCGGCCAGGCTGGACGATCCAGGCTTCTCCCGTCCCCTCGCTCTTGTACGCGGCCCAGACGCCGTCGGCCACCTTCGAGGGCTCGAGCAAGCGGTAGCCGCGTCCGTCGAGCTCCTGCCTGAATTCGGCGGGTAGCAGCCCCGTGTTCGCCCAGCCCGGGCACACCGCCTGGATGCGGATCCCACGCTTCGCGAGCTGCGGCGCGACCGAGCGGACGAAGCCGACGACCGCATGTTTCGTTAGTCCGTAGATCGGGTCGTCGGGGATCGCGGTCAGACCTGCGAGTGACGCGGTGACGACGATCGTGCTCCCAGTGGGCATCACGCGGTCCAGCCGGCGAACCCCGAAGACGACGCCGTCGACGTTGACGCCCATCGCTCGCCGGTATTGGTCGTCCGTGAGGCTGCCGACACCGTTCCCACCGGTGAGGACGCCCGCGTTCAGGCAGGCGAGGTCGACCGAGCCGATGTGCTCCCACGCCTCCGGGTCGGTCACGTCGAATCCGTTCACGAGGTCGAGCCCCCGTACTTGGAATCCCTCGCCGCGGAGCTTCTCCACGATCGCGCTCCCGATGCCACCCGCGGAGCCCGTTACCAGCGCCGTCACGGAATCAAAACCACCTTTCCTGTCGACCTGCGTTCCTCGATCAGGCGGTGCGCCTCGCCCGCCTGCTCCAGCGGAAACTCTGCACCCACGATCGGCCGGACGACCCCGCCCTCCCAGAACCGCAGGACATCGCGCGCGGCCTGCTCGACGAGATCCGGGTTCCGTCCGATCAGCCGGCCGAGGTAGAAGCCGTGCACGCCGATATTGCGACCGACGAGCCACGTCGGGCTCACGTCCTGCCAGAGCCCGCCCGCGTAGCCCACCGCGACGGCGGTTCCCATCGGCTTGACGAGGTTGAGTGAGGTCGCGAACACGTCGCCGCCGACGAGATCGAACACGGCATCGACCGGCTCGAGCTCGCCGATTCCGTCGTACGTCACGGCCTCCACCGCCCCGAGCGAACGCGTGAGCTCGAACTTCTCTTCGCTCCCGACCGCGGCGACCGGTCGGCCGTTGAGCACCTTCACGAGCTGGATCGCGGCTGTGCCGACCGCGCCCGCCGCTGCGGTCACGAGCACACGCGCTCCGAAGGCGACCTTGAGGAGCTGGGTCAGCGGGATCCAGGCCGTGAGAAAGGCCATGGGGAACGCCGCGCCCTCGGCGAAGCTCGCGTTGGCGGGAAGAGGGAGGAGCCAGCGCCGGTCGACCGCGACCCGCTCCGCGTAGCCGCCGCCCTCGCTTCGAACGAAGCCCATGACGCGTTGGCCGTCGAGATCGCCGGCGATCTCCGAGCCGAGCACGGCCGGGAGCTCGGGCATCTGCGGGTAGCGACCGAGGCGGATCAGGACGTCGGCGAAGTTGATGCCGCACGCGCGAACGTCCACTATCGCGGCTCCGTCCACTGCCGCCGGCTCGGGCATCTCCTGGACGGACAGCTGCTCAGGCCCGCCCGTTCCTGTGAGAACGACCGCCCTCAACGCCCGGTGAACCGGGGCTCGCGCTTCTCCAGGAATGCGGCCACGCCCTCCGCGCCGTCCTCGCTCGTCAGGCAGCGGCGAAAGCCGTCGGCCTCGCGGCGGAGGCCCTCCTCGAGCGAAAGGTCGCGCGTCGTCCGCGCGAGCTCGCGCAGTACTCCGATCGCGACCGGCGAGCGGTCTGCGATCGTGCGGGCGATTCTGAGCGCGGTGTCGTGGAGCTCCTCCTTCGGCACAACTCGTTCGACGAGCCCCCAGTCGTAAGCGGTCGGCGCGTCGATGAACTCGCCCGTCATGTTGAGCAGGAGCGTGCGCCCGAGTCCGACCAGTCGTGGCAGCCTCTGCGTGCCCCCGCCGCCAGGGATGAGCCCGAGCTTGATCTCGGGCTGACCGAGCTGGGCGTCCTCGGAGGCAATTCGGATGTCGCAGCACATCGCGAGTTCGAGGCCACCGCCGAGGCAGAACCCGTGGATGGCGGCAACAAAGGGCGTGCGAGCCGCGTCCATCCGTGCACCCAGCTTCTGGATCCCGCGCGCCGATCCGCCCTCCTCGGTCGCGGCCTCCCTGAGCGCAGGGAACTCGGAGATGTCCGCACCGGCCACGAACGCACGCTCCCCGGCGCCCCTGAGCACGATCGCGCGCACTCCGTCGTCCGAGTCGAGCCGCTCGATCTCGGCTTCGAGCTCCTCGAGAAGCGGGGCCGAGAGCGCGTTGACGGGCGGGTGGTCGATGGTGACGGTGGCGACGTAGCCGTCCTGCTCCGTCGAGACCAACTCGCCCACCTACGCCGTCTCCGCGGGTTCCGGTTGCGCCGCGAACTGCTCCCGGAGTGCGGTCTTGCGGAACTTGCCGACCGCGGTCTTGGGGATCTCCTCCACGTACTCGAAGCGCTCCGGCAGCCACCACTTCGCGAAGTTCGGCGCGAGAAACTCGCGGAGCTCGTCGTCGGTAGCCGTCTCGCCCTCCTTGAAGACGCAGACCGCGAGCGGTCGCTCCGACCATTTCTCGTCGGGGATCGCGATTACGGCGGCCTCGGCCACGGCCGGATGCCCCATTAACGCGTTCTCGAGGGCGACCGTCGAGATCCACTCGCCCCCCGACTTGACGAGATCCTTCGACCGATCTTGGATCTCGATATAGCCGTGCGGCTCGATGGTCACGATGTCGCCGGTCTTGAACCAGCCGTCGTCGGTCCAGCGATCTGCTCCCTCAGGACTGTCGTGGTAGGAGGACGAGACCCAGACCCCGCGCACCTCGAGCTCTCCCATCGTCTCTCCGTCCCAGGGCACGATTCCTTCCGGCCCGCGGGCGCGAATCTCGACGAACGGGGCCGGAACTCCTTGCTTGGCGCGGTAGCGAAACTGCTCCTCCTCAGAAAGCTCGCGCTCACGGCTGGTCAGCTCGGAGACCGTCCCCAGCGGACACATCTCGGTCATTCCCCAGGCCTGCAGGATGCTGAGCCCGTGACGCTTCTCGAATGCCTCGATCATCGACTGGGGGGCCGCCGAGCCGCCGACGACCATGCGCCGCACGGACGACGTATCCCACTTGCCGGGGTTTGCGTCCAGCTCCTTCAGGATCCCCATCCAGATCGTCGGCACACCTGCCGTGATCGTGACCTTCTCCTGCTGGAACGCATCGAGCAGGCTCTCGCCGTCGAGGAACGGCCCCGGGAAGACCTGCTTCGCGCCGACGAACGTGCAGGTGAATGGGAAGCCCCAGGCGTTCGCGTGGAACATGGGTACGACCGGCAGCACCACGTCGTGCTCGGTGACGGAGAGCACGCCTGCCATCGCCGACGCGAGCGAGTGCACCGCGATCGCACGGTGCGAGTAGACGGCGCCTTTCGGCTGTCCCGTGGTGCCGCTCGTGTAGCACATGGCCGCGGCAGCTCTCTCGTCGATTTCTCTGGCGGGGAGATCGTCGGGCTCCGCGCTAGCGAGAAGATCCTCGTACTCGATCGCGCCGTCCGGCGTCGGTCCGTCGCCGATCGCGATCACGTGCTCGAAGCCGGCGCGCTCGCGGAAGTTCTCGACCAGCGGCCAGAGCACCTTGTCTGCGATCAGCACCTTGTCGCCCGCGTGCGTCGCGATGTAGGTGAGGTCGTCGGGATGCAGGCGGAGGTTGAGGGTATGCGTGACCATCCCGCCCACGGGGATGCCGATATAGGCCTCCAGGTGCTGGTAGTGGTTCCAGGCGAAGGTGCCAACGCGGTCGCCGTCTTGGAGGCCGAGCTCGTTGCGGAGAGCTGCGGCCAGGCGGCGGGCGCGCGGGGCGAAGTCGGCGTACGCGTAGCGATGCCAGCTCCGGTCGGGGAGGCGTGTGGCGATCTCCCGGTCGCCGAAGAGCTGCTCGCCGCGCCGTAGGATCGCCGGCACGTTGAGCTGGTAATCCATGATCAGGCCTTCCACCTCAGCCTCCTTGGGTAAGTGAAACCGGGGTCTGGACGAAGCCAGACGCCGCGGGGGTGGCGTCGAGCAGGGCTGCGGCCACCTCGGCTCGCAGCGTGGAGCTCGACGCGGAGAAGCTTTCGATCCAGAGCGCGCGCTTGTACAGCCGCTGCAGCACGTGCTCCCAGGTGAAGCCGATCCCGCCGTGCACCTGGATCGCCGTCTCGCATACCTGTACCGCCGCTTCGGCTGCGAACGCCTTCGCCGCTGCGGCCGCGATCGGCGCCTGCTCGTCGTTCTCGGCGACGCACCAGGCCGCCCAGAGCGAGAGCGAGCGCGCCAGCTCGAGACGGGTGTAGGCGTCTGCGAGCGGATGCGACACTGCCTGGTACACGCCGATCGGCTTCCCGAACTGCTCGCGAGTGGACGCGTGCTCGATCCCGAACTCGAGCGCGCGTCGCGCGACTCCGCAGGCCTCGATCGCGAGCGCCGCGAGCGTGCGGTTCCGGATCTCTTCGAGCACACCGGAGTCGGCGAGGCGTCGCCCTGGATCTCCTCCGCGAACGACTCCGACGGGACGTGTCTCGTCGGTCGTCGAGAGAATCTCGCGCTCCGCTCCTTCGAGCTCGTAGATCCCGTCGCCGCCGACGATCGCGACTCGGTCGGCGGTGTCGAGGTCGGGTACAAGCGGGCCGAAGGCGAGCGTCCAGCTTGTCTCTCCGGCGGCCACTTCTGCTCTCAGGTCATCGGGGAGCGCGGGCAGCGTGACGGCGACGGTCGAGAAGAACGGTCCTCGGTAGAGCGCGCGTCCCAGCTCCTCGAGAAGCACGGCCTCCTCGACGAAGGTGAGGCCGGCGCCACCATCCTCCTCGGCGATCGAGACTCCTGTCCAGCCGAGCTCGGCCAGCTCTTTCCACGACGGTTCCGGGTTTGCCGCGAGGAACGCGCGGGCCTGCTCGCGAAGCGCGTCCTGCTCAGGTGTGAAGGTGAAGTCCATCAGCGGGATTTCGGGAGGCCGAGGACCCGCTCGGCGACAATGTTGCGGAGCACCTCCGAGGTGCCGGCCTCGATCGTGTTCCCACGGCTCCTGAGCTGCTGGTGCTGCCAGTAACCGCCGTAGGGCGCGTTCTCCTCTGCGAGAGCAGCGTCCGGACCGAGCAGCTCGAGCGCGAGCTTGGTGACGCGCTGGTTGGCCTCCGACCAGACGAGCTTCGAGATCGAGCCTTCCGGTCCGGGCACCCCTGTCTTCACGAGCTTCGAGAGAGCGCGATAGTTCGTGAACCGGAGCGCCTGCACCTCGATCCACTCGCGCGCGATCCGGTCGCGCTGCAACGGATCGGCGCCACGGTCGCGGGCGAGTGCGGCGAGCTTGCGCACCTGCACCGCGAGGGCGGCCTGCAGCGCGAAACCGAGCGTCCCGCGCTCGTGGAGGAGCGTGGTCATGGCCACCTGCCAGCCGCCGCCGATCTCACCGAGGAGGTTCTCCGCGGGCACCTCGACTCCGTCGAAGAAAATCTCGTTGAACTCCGCCTCGCCAGTGATCTGGGTGAGTGGCCGCACGTCGACACCGGGCGCGTGCATGTCGACGATGAGATACGTCAAGCCCGCGTGTCGTGTGGACTCGGGATCGCTTCGGGTGAGCAGGATGCAGAAGCTCGCGAGGTGGGCGAATGACGACCACACCTTCTGCCCGTCTACGACGAAGTGGCCGTTCTTCTGGCGCGCGCTCGTGCGCACGGCGGCGAGGTCCGAGCCGGCTCCCGGCTCCGAGAATCCCTGGCACCAGATCTCGTCGGCGGAAAGAATCGGCTCGAGGTAGCGCGCCTTCTGCTCCTCCGAGCCGTGCGCCATGATCGTCGGCCCGGCCATGCCGAGCCCGATCACGCCGACGTGCGGCGGCGCCTCGGCGCGAGCCATCTCCTCGAGGAAGATCGCCTGGTGCGTGTAGGACGCGCCGCTGCCCCCGTACTCCGTCGGCCAGGTCAGCCCTGCGAAGCCCGCCTCGTGGAGCGCGCGGCTCCATCCACGCATCGCCTCGCCCTCGAAGCGAGCCGCCCCCCCGCGATGCCCTTGTAGCTCCTCGGGGAGGTTCTCCTCGATCCAGGAGCGAAGTTCGCCCCTGAACGCGGCCTCGTCGGCAGTGTCCCGCAGGTCCATCCCGACCGATCGTAGTGCGTTCAGGCGAATCGGTGCCAGACACCGTTTTCTGTCAAGACTGCTTCGTGCCGATTCTGTGCCGAGTTGTCCACAAGCGATGACCAGGCGGGACGCCCGTGGGCGCACGGAGACCCGTTTCGGACGGCTCACGGTGAGCGCGGCCAGTGCCGGTGTCTGACACCGAGCCGGATCAATCTGCTGTTCAGCCTCCAGCGCGAGATAGGAACTGATGCATTGATGCTTAAATAATTGATGCTATGATGCAAGTGTGCGTACGACCATCACGCTCGACTCCGATGTCGAGATTCTCGTCAAGAAGCTGATGCGCGAACGAGGCGTGAGCTTCAAGGAGGCGGTGAATCTCGCCATCCGCTCCGGGCTTGCTTCCAAGCGCGACGACGCTGCCTTCGCGACCCCGACCTTCGATTTGGGGAAACCGCACGTGCCGCTCGAGAAGGCGCTCCAACTCGCGGGTGAGCTCGAGGACGAGGAGCTTGTGCGCAAGATCGCGCTCCGGAAGTAGGCCGACGTGAAGCTGGTGGACGCCAACGTGCTTCTTTACGCCGTCAACGAAGCGTCCCCACGACATCGCGTGGCGCGAGCCTGGCTCGACGCGTCCTTCTCAGGCAACGAGACGGTTGCCTTCGCGTGGATCGCCCTGCTCGCGTTTCTCCGACTCGCGACTCATGAAGCGTTGTTCCCGCGGCCACTGGCGTCGAACGACGCGATAGACGTTCTGCGAACCTGGCTTGCACGACCTACCGCGGTGATCGTGGAGCCCACGCACCGACATCTCGACGTAGTGGCCGAGCTTCTGTCCGGCGTAGGGACCGCCGGGAACCTCGTCAACGACGTCCATCTGGCGGCGCTCGCACTCGAGCATGGCTGTGAGCTCGTGTCGTACGACTCCGACTTCGCCCGTTTTCCCGGTCTCGACTGGCAGACGCCAGGCGACTGAGACCGTCCCGTCGTTGCCAGTGTGCGCGGAACCCGTTTAGGGTAGAGCGCCGATGGCCCTGCTCTCGGTTCGGGACGTCACACTCCGCTTCGGGGGCATCGTCGCCCTCGATGGCGTCTCCTTCGACGTCCAGGAAGGACACATCTCTGGGCTCATCGGCCCGAACGGCGCCGGCAAGACCACCGCGTTCAACGTCATCACGCGCCTCTACAAGCCCGACTCGGGTGCGGTCGACCTCGACGGCGAATCGATTTTGAGGGCGCCGCCGCACAGGATCGTGCAGAAGGGCATCGCGCGCACCTTCCAAAACATCCAGCTCTTCCGGACGATGTCGGTGCTCGAGAACGTCCTCGTGGGAGCGCACGGGCGCGGGCGAAAGGTGGGAGAGACGGAGGCGCTCGAGGTTCTCGATGTCGTCGGGCTGAAGGAGCGCGCGCACTTCCCCGCTGCAGCGCTGCCCTACGGGATACAGAAGCGGGTCGAGTTGGCGCGCGCTCTCGTTGCGAAGCCGCGCCTTCTGTTGCTCGACGAGCCCGCGGGTGGCCTGAATCACGAGGAGGTGGCCGAGCTCGGCGTTTTCGTTCGCCGGCTCCGCGACGACCTCGAGCTCACGATTCTGCTCGTCGAGCATCACATGAACCTCGTCATGTCGATCTCCGACCATGTGAATGTCCTCAGCTTCGGCCGAAAGATCGCCGACGGTGCACCGGCGCAGGTGCGGGCGGACCCCGCGGTGATCGAGGCGTACCTCGGCAGCGAGGAGGAGGACGGGGAGCAGGCGTCTGACTCGAGCCAGCCTGTGGCCCCGGCCAACGAGCCACCTGACGAGGACGAGCGCGCATGACCACGCTCCTCGAGCTCGACCAGGTAGAGGCCCACTACGGACCCGTTCAAGCTCTGCGAGACGTCTCGCTGACGGTCTCGGAAGGCGAGGTCGTCGCCGTCCTCGGCGCGAACGGCGCAGGCAAGACGACCACCCTGCGCGCGATTTCCGGCACCGTCTCGCGCAGCGGGAGCATCGAGCTCGCCGGAAAGCAGATCAGGGGCGGTCCCGAGGCTGCCGCCAAAGCGGGGATCGCGCACGTTCCCGAGGGCCGCGGCACCTTCGTCGAGCTGAGCGTCACCGAGAACCTCAAGCTCGGCGCCTACACCCGCCGCGACCGCCAGGTGAAAGAGGACATCGCGCGGATGTCCGAGTACTTCCCCTGGATGGTCGAGCGTGGCGGCCAGCGCGCGGGGACGCTTTCCGGAGGCGAACAGCAGATGCTCGCGCTCGCGCGAGCGCTGATGGGCAGGCCGCGGCTCCTTCTCCTGGACGAGCCGTCGCTCGGTCTCGCGCCGATGATCGTGCGGGAGTTCTTCCGCATCGTCCGCGAGCTGAACGAGAAAGAGGGGCTGACGGTGCTCGTGGTCGAGCAGGACGCGCGCATCGCCCTTCGCAGCTCCTCGCGCGCGTACGTGCTCGAGGTCGGCCGGGTGGCGCTGACGGGGACGAGCGAGCAGCTACAGGGAGACGAGTCGGTGCGCCGCTCGTACCTGGGGTACTAGAGACGCAATGGTCGCCGCCGCGTTCGCCGACTTCATGCAGCAGGTCGTGTCCGGCCTCGCGTCAGGCGGGGTCTACGCGGCCCTAGCTCTCGCGCTTGTGATCATCCATCGCTCCACCGGGGTCATCAATTTCTCCCAAGGAGAGATGGCCACGCTGTGCACGTACATCGCGTGGACGCTGACCGTCAACCACGGCTGGAGCTACTGGCCGGCGTTCGTCGCAACGGTCGGCTTCTCGTTCCTCTTCGGCGTCGTCACCCACCGCGTCGTGATCCGGCCGGTCGAGCGCGGAAACGTCCTGCGGGTTGTGATCGTCACCATCGGCCTGCTGATCGCGATCAACGGCTTCGTCGTCTGGCAGTGGAGCGGGGAGCCGCAGGCGCTCGCGAGCCCCTTCGGGACTGACACGCTCGACATCGGTGGCGTGATCGTCTCCGTAGGGGACATCGGGACGATCGCCGTCACGATCGGAATCGTGATTCTCCTCTGGCTTCTCTTCCAGTTCACGAAGGTTGGTCTCGCGCTGCGCGCCGCCGCGGTCAATCCCAACGAGGCCCGCCTGGTCGGAGTCCGCGTGACGTGGATGCTCGCGCTGGGGTGGGGGCTCGCGGCAGTGCTGGGCGCCGTCGCTGGGATGCTCACCGCTCCGAGCGTCGGACTCGATCCGCAGATGATGCAACCGATCCTCATCTACGCGTTCGCGGCGGCGATCCTCGGCGGAATCGACTCCCCGCTCGGCGCGGTCGTGGGAGGGCTGACGCTCGGGGTGATGCTCAACCTGATCGGCGTCTATGTCGACTTCGTCGGTGCGGAGCTGAAGCTTCCGGTAGCCCTGCTCGTGATCCTCGTCGTTCTGCTCGTCAAGCCATCGGGCTTGTTCGGCCGTCCGGAAGTGAAGCGCGTATGAACCCCAACCTCACGCGCGTCACCGGTTTCGTCGGCTTCGCGCTCCTCGTCGTTCTCGTCTTCCTCCTCCCCGAGTGGATAAGCACTTTTCGTGCCCAGCAGTTCGCCTACGTGGGCATCTATCTGATCGCGCTGCTCGGCCTCAACATCCTGACCGGGTACACGGGACAGATCTCGCTCGGCCACGGGGCCTTCATGGCGATCGGGGGATACACGACCGCGCTCCTCATGGCCGGAAACGAGCAGTTCGGGCAGGAAGGGCTGCTCGGGATCGGCGGCGGGATGAAGGACGTCTGGACGATCCCTATCGCCGGCCTCGTCGCCGGGCTCTTCGGGCTCGCGTTCGGCCTCCCGGCGCTCCGGCTCTCCGGCCTCTATCTCGCGCTGGCCACCTTCGCGATCGCGGTTGCGCTGCCGTCGGTGGTCAAGCGCTTCGAGGAGTTCTCAGGCGGCGGGTCCGGGGTCAACCTTTTCGGCCTGCCCGAGCTCACGGCCGGGATCATCCCCGTCGACATCGCCGGGCGCGAGCTCGTCTTCAACGACTGGCTCTACTACCTCTGCTGGTCGATAGCGCTCGTGCTTTTCGGCATCGCCTGGCTCATTCTCCGCGGCCGTACCGGGCGCGCCTTCCGCGCCGTGCGGGACAGTGAGACGGCTGCGGTGTCCTCCGGCGTCAGCCTTGCCCACTACAAGACGCTCGCCTTCGGGATCAGCGCCGCATATGCGGGCGTGGCCGGTTCGCTCTTCGCCATCGCGACGACGTTCGTCAACCCGGACACCTTCCCGATCGCGCTCTCTATCTTCCTCCTCGTGGGCGTGGTGGTCGGGGGCCTCGGCGGGCTCTCGGGCCTCGTCGTGGGTGCAATCTTCATCCAGTTCCTGCCGCTCTGGGCGCAGGGCGAGGGCGTGGCCTCGCGGCTCCCCGGTTTCATCGTGGATCGCACGAAAGAGCCGGGCGCGCCCGCGATCATCTACGGCATCGTCCTCATCCTGCTCATGTTCTTCCTCCCGAACGGAGTCGGCGGCCTGTTCCGCCGGGCGGGGCAGACGCTCACGCGCTGGCGCTACTCTCGTAGCGGCTAACGACCCCAAGGAGAGACGATGAGACGACAGTCGGCCCTCGTGGCCCTAGCAGTGGTGAGCGCACTCGCCCTCGGCGCGCTTCCGGGCGCATTCGCCGGCTCGACCGCGGATCCGGGCATCACCTCGACGTCGATCGTCCTCGGGGGGACATCGCCGCTCACCGGACCGGCGGCCGCGTACGCCTCGGTCGCGCGCGGCGCGAAGGCCTACTTCGACTCCGTCAACGCCAAGGGTGGCGTCGCGAAGCGGAAGCTCGAGTACAAGATCGTGGACGATGCCTACAACCCCGCACAGTCGGTCCAGGCCACGCGGCAGCTCGTCGAGCAGGACAAGGTGTTCGCGATCTTCAACTCGCTCGGCACCGAGCAGAACATCGCAGTCCGCGAGTACCTGAATCAGACGAAGGTGCCACAGCTCTTCGTCGCCTCCGGGGCGACCACGTGGGGCCGCGACGCCGTCAAGTATCCGTGGACGATCGGGTTCCAGCCGAGCTACCAGGCCGAGGGCTTGGTGTACGGCCAATACGTCTCCAAGACGATGAAGAAGGCGAAGATCGCCGTCCTCCTCCAGAACGACGACTACGGCAAGGATCTCCTCGTCGGGCTCAAGCGGGGGCTCGCGCGCTCTGGCTCGAAGGTCGTCGCGGCGGAATCCTACGAGGTGACCGCTCCTGACGTGCAGTCACAGGTCGCGAAGCTCAAGTCGTCCGGGGCGAATGTCCTCGCGATCTTCGCGACGCCCAAGTTCGCGATCCAGGCGTTTGTCTACGCGAACCGACTCGCGTGGAGACCGCGGATCATCAACAACTCCGTCTCCGGCGCCTCGAACATCATGCTGCTCGCATCCGAGGGCGGGAAGAACAAGTCGATCGAGGGCGCGATCTCACTCAACTTCCTCAAGGACCCAACCGACCCGAAGTGGAAGAACGATCCGGGGATGAAGTCCTACCGCTCGGTGATGGGGAAGTACGCGAAGGGCGCGAACGTGAGCGACGTCTACCACGTGTACGGCATGGCGGTCGCCTTCGAGACGGTCTCGCTCTTCAAGCGCCTGGGTGCGAATCCGACCCGCGCCGGCCTCCTGGCGCGCGCGCGCTCGATCACGAGCCCGGCGAACCCGTTCCTGCTCCCGGGCATCGCGGTCAGGACCGGAAAGGGCGACAACTTCCCGATCCAGCAGGGGCAGCTCCAGCGCTGGACGAAGGGCAAGTGGGCGCCGTTCGGCGGGCTCTGGGAGTCGGACCGGCTGTAACACCTCACACCGGGCCAGACTTACGCCTGGCCCAATCCGTCCATCATGGGCCAGGCTTCAGCCTACCCCGCTCTTAGGTGGTCAGAACTCCACGATCGGGCGTACCTCGAGCGCGGCTCCGGGGCTCAGCGGTACCCGCCCGGGGAGCTCCAGCGCCTCCTCGCGGCTTCACATGTGACGGCGTAGAAGCCCCTACTGCCTCCTTCGTCTCCGCGAACGGCCCGTCCGTGACGAGTGGCTTCTCGCCAGGGGCGGACGACGGCCGTTGACTCACGCCCTTGGAGGGCCTCGCCGAGCAGGTACGCGTTTCGCTCGCGCAGCATCGCCGCAGGAACAGGAATCGCATCTTGTCTCCTCTCGCTCGCTCTCGTTCCTGAGACGAAAGGGACCCTGCCTGATCGACGTATGCTCGCGAAGAACGTGATCGACGTTGTCGACTTTCTCGCCGCGCCCCTCGACGAGCTCCTCGCGGAGGCGCGCCGGCTGCGCGCTCGCTCGCTCGTCACCTACTCGCCGAAGGTCTTCATCCCGCTGACGACGCTCTGCCGCGACGTCTGCGGTTACTGCACGTTCGCGCGTCCGCCCAAGCGTGGCGAGCGCGCGTTCATGACCGAGGAGGAGGTGCTCGCCATCGCGCGCGCGGGTGTTGCCGCCGGGTGCCGCGAGGCGCTCTTCACGCTTGGTGACAAGCCCGAGCTGCGCTACAAGGTCGCGCGCGAGGAGCTGCGCGAGCTCGGCTGTGAGACGACACTCGAATATCTCGCGCGCTGTGCTCGTCTCGTTCTCGAGGAAACAGGCCTCCTGCCTCATC
>JACDCN010000157.1 GCA_013817555.1 Actinomycetota bacterium | reverse complement strand
CATGCGGCTCAATCAACGTTTTCGTAAATAGAACGGCGGACTTCTAATCCCGGGTCGGAGGTTCGAATCCTCCCGCGCGCATCAATCTTCGTCTGGGCCGATTCAGATGCCAGCGCTGGTTACCGGCTTGCCGCGCACCAAGCATGAGCCATGCCGGTCGCGTTACGTCCGCCACCGGGGCTCTGTCGTCGACCCGAAGCGTGACCCCTGATCCCATCGCAACCGCGGGGTCGGCGCGCGCGAGCAGGGTCACGTCGTCGCCGACCCGCACGCAGGCGAGGCCGACGCCGCGATGGCTCGTTACCTGGGTCGCGATTCCTCGATCGGCTCGCTCCGCCGCGAATGTGCGACCGCCGCAGTAGGGACAGAGCTCCCGCCGGGGGAAGCTGCGGCGGCCACAACTCTCGCAGCGCCAAACGAAGAGGCTGCTCACCCGGTCGACTCCAGGGCGGCGACGGCGGCGCAGCCCCCGTGCAGGTAGACGACGCTCCCGTAGCCCGTCACGACGGCGCGCCGTGCTCCCGCGACCTGACGCTCGCTAGCCTGCCCGAGCAGCTGCCGTACCGCCTCCACGAGTCCGTGCATCCCGCCTGCGGCTCCCGCCTGCCCCGCCGAAAGCTGTCCGCCGGAGGTGTTCAGCGGCCACCGGTTGCCCTCGAGCCGCTCGCGAGCGAAGCGGCGAACGTCTCCGTCGAGCACAAAGCCGAGCTCATCGAGCTGGATCAGCACCATGGCGGGATAGTCGTCGTACACGCAGCCGAGATCGACATCCTGTGGGCCGAATCCCGCCGCGTCCCAGAGTTCGGCCGCGACCGAGCCGAGCCCCGTCGCGAGGCCGTCCCCGAGCTGGTTGTCGTAGTTGAACGAGGTACGAAGCGCACGGACGCGGACGGCGGGCGCGGACGCCCGCGCGCGAGAGACGAGGATCGCGTCGGCGCCGCTGACGACAGGGACGCAGTCGTAGCGCCCGAGCGGCGGCGCGACGACAGGAGCGGCGAGGTAGTCGTCGATGCTGAGCGGTTCCCGGTAGACAGCGCCGGGGTTCCGCGCCGCCCAGGTGCGCTGCGAGACGGGAATGATGGCGTAGTCCTCCCGACCGAGCCCGTGTCGCGCCATGTGGCGCTGCGTGACGAGCGCGAACTGCGCGTTCGGCCCGCCGGTCGGGATCGGCGCGAGGTGCTCGCTCGTCACCCGGTTGTAGTGCGAGACAAGGCGCTCGAAGTCGCCCGGGGAGAAGTGATCCCCTGCGAGAAGAACGACGTTGGCCGCCACGCCCGCCTCGACCGCGTGCAGGGCGTGCTGCAGGAGGTTGAGTGCCGAGACGCCTCCGTGAGGGTCCTCCATCGCCCACCGAAGTCGGACTCCCAGCCGCCAGGCGAGATCGATCGCGTGGTCCGGCGCGAGCGTGAAGGACGCGACGCCGAGGCCGTCGACCTCGTCGCGCTCGATGCCCGCGATCTCGAGCACCCGCACGAACGCGTCTGCGAGCAGCGCGGTGGTCGTCGTTCCGGCCGGCGGGTGCCGGCTGTACGGCGTCTCTGCCGCCGCCACGATCGCTGCGCCGCCGCTGTCAGCGCGCCGGGGCGTCACCGGGCCACGAACCGGTCGCGACCGTTCACGCCAGCCGTCGCCTGTCGTCGACGCGGGCGAGCTTGCCGCCCTCCGAGCGCGGCCCGTCGCCGGGGGCGAGCAGGGTCACGCGCATCGACGTTCCGATGGTCTCGCGGATCAACTTCTCGACTCGATCCTCGAGCGGCCGCCTCGTGTCAGATTCGAGCCCGCCGGCGGCGGCGTCGGAGTAGCTCTCGGACACCTCGACTTCGACCTCGACCTCGTCGAGCGTTCCCTCGCGTGTGACGACGAGGCGATAGTGCGGCGTGAGCTCGGGCACCTGCAGCAGCATGGCCTCCACCTGGGTCGGGTAGACGTTGACACCGCGCACGATCAGCATGTCGTCCGTCCGGCCCGCGATCAGCGCCATGCGTGCGAGTGTGCGACCACACGCACAGGGCTCGCGGTCGAGGCTGGTGATATCGCCCGTCCAGTAGCGGAGCAGCGGCAACGCCTGCTTCGTGAGCGTCGTGAACACGAGGACGCCCTGCTCACCGTCGGGGAGTGGCTCGCCGCTCTCGGGGTCGACGATCTCCGGGAGGAAGTGGTCTTCGTTGACGTGGGAGCCTTTACGGGCCTCGACGCACTCGTTGGAGACGCCCGGGCCGATGATCTCCGAGAGCCCGTAGATGTTCGTCGCCCGGATGCCGAGGCCGGCGTCGATCTCGGCGCGCATGCTCTCCGTCCACGGCTCCGCACCCACGCAGGCGAAGCGGAGGCTGATCTCGTCGGGCGTCACGCCGCGTTCTGCGAATGCCTGCGCGAGCGTGAGCGCGTAGCTCGGCGTACAGGTGATGACGTCCGGACACAGGTCCTCGATCAGGCCCAGCTGGCGCTCGGTCATCCCGCCCGAGACGGGAACGACCGTCATTCCTAGCCGCTCGCCGCCGTAGTGGAGCCCGAGCCCGCCCGTGAAGAGGCCATAGCCGTAGGCGTTGTGGAGCACCATCCCCGGCTCGCCGCCCGCCATCGCGAGCACCCGCGCGTTTACCCGCGCGAATAGGTCGACGTCGTCGCGCGTGTATGCGACAACGATCGGCTTGCCCGTCGTGCCGGACGACGCGTGCAGGCGCACGCACTCCTGGCGCGGGACGGCGAAAAGGCCGAAGGGATAGGTATCCCGCAGATCCGCCTTGCGCGTGAAGGGGAAGCTGCGGAGATCCTCGAGCGAGCGGATCTCGGGAATGCCGTCGAGGCGCTCGCGATAGAGCGGGACACGCTCGCGCAGATACGCGACGATCCGCTGCAGCCGCTCGAGCTGGAGCGCGTCGAGCTTCTCGCGCGGCATCGTCTCGAACTGGGGCTCGAAGATCACCGTCGTCGGAAGGGGATCATTCTACGGCCTCTCGGGTCATTCGTTGGCGAAGAAGAGGGGGCGCCCGACGCGCGCCTCCACGCGGAGATATTTCCAGAGGCGCGCGCCCTCGACCTCGGTTTCTCGGAGAAGGCCCGCCACCTTCGTAACCGTCTCGAGATCGGGGACGTCGGCGAGGACGTACGCCGTCCACGGCCACGCGACCGAGGCGCCGACCATGAGCTCGTCGTCGTCCATCGTGCCGAGCACCCGAACGCCGAACCGGCCGCCGAGGTCGGCGAACGCCTCGGTGATCGCGGTCGCGATGGCAGGGACGCCGGCGGGCTCGGCCTCGAAGAAGCTCTGCGTGACCCCGAAGCAGAAGAGGACGCGGAGCGCCCGTCCCTCCTTCTCGCGGTAATCGTCAGCCATAGAGCTCCCTTCGGGATGATCGCCCGTCGCGAGGCGGATGATGGACGCCACGAGGCGAGGACGCAGGGAGCGCCCATATCAAGCCGATATGGGCGCGACTTCCGGGGCCCCCAGAAAGTGCGTCAGCACTTTTTGGGGTAGGACCGAGGACACGGCCTCGTGGCGTCCAGCACCAGATCGCGACATGGTTGCTCATTTCGAAGGGAGCTCTTAGGGTGACCGTAACCGATGGAGCAGTGCCTGACCCAGCGTCAGCGCGAGATCGTCGAGCTTGCCGGTCGGCTCGCGGACGAGTTCGCCGAGCGCGCCGCGGAGCACGATCGCGACGGCTCCTTTCCGTTCGAGAACTACGAACGCATGCGGGAGGAGGGCTACCTGGGCCTCACGGTGCCCGAGGAGCTCGGGGGGATGGGGGCCGGTCTCCACGACCTGATTCTCGCGCAGGAGCGACTCGCTGCCGGAGACGGGTCGACGGCTCTCGCGGTGAGCATGCACGTCTCGCCGATCGGCCAGCTGGCGAGCCTCTGGCGAGCGAGCGGCGACGAGCGACTCGCCGACGTGCTCCGCCGCGCAGCCGACGGTCGGCTCGTCTACGCCTCGATGTCCGCCGAGCCCGGCGACCCGACCCTGATGAGCTCGAGGACGACGGCACAGCCCGTTGACGGCGGTTTCCGCGTGACGGGCAAGAAGATCTTCGGCACCGAGTCGGCCGTCTGTACCGAGTTCTCGACGCGGGCGCTCGTGGACGATCCCGAGCGCGGGCCGACCGTGATCTTCTTCCGGCTGCCGCGCGACGTCGAGGGAATGACGGTCAAGGAGACCTGGGACGTGATGGGCATGCGAGCGACGCAGTCGAACGACTTCGAGCTCGACGACGTCTTCGTGCCCGAGGAGGACGTCTTCCACCGCTACCCGGCGAACCACTTCGACGGGACGATGCTGAAGACGGTCTGGGGGTGGGCAATGCCGACCTTCGGCGCCGTCTACCTCGGCATCGGCGCCGGCGCGATGGCATTCGCGCGCGAGCTCGCGCTCAAGATGAAGAAAGCGGACAACCCCGAGGTGCAGCATCTCTTCGCGGAGATGGAGGTCCTGCTGGAGACGGCGAGGGCGGTCCTCCACCGGCACGCGCACGAGATGGAGACGGGCGCGCTTTACGCCGACCTGCCCGTTCAAGAGGGAATGTCGAAGGCGGTGTTAGCGAAGTACGTGGCGACGAACAACGCATGCGGAATCGTCGACCGCGCTCTCCACGTTGTCGGCGGAGCCGGGTACTTCCGCCGCTTCCCGCTCGAGCGGATGTACCGCGACGTTCGCGCCGGGCCGATCATGCCGTACACGAACCTCGAGGCGCACGATCTCTTCGGACGGACTTCGCTCGGAATCGAGATCGCGCCAGCCGTCTCGCTCCCCGACTCGCACCGCCCACAGACTTCCGGGATCGAGCGAGCCGTGCGATGATCGCATCAACCTCGACGCGCATCCGTCGTCGAAGCGGAGGCAGGTCTTTCCGACTTAGGAGGAGTACACGATGAAGACATCACGGAGACGGTTGCTCGCCCTTGTCACCGTCGCGCTGGGCGTCCTTACCGCGGTCAGCGCCGCGGCCGGGCAAGGTCGCGCGCCGGTCGAGCTGGCGATGATCTCGCCGCTGACCGGCCCGCTCTCGTTCGTCGGGCAAGACAACCGCGCGGGTGTGCTCGCCGCGGTCAACGAGATCAACCGCCAGGGAGGAATAAAGGGACGCAGGATCCAGCTGACGGTCTTCGACGACGCGTCGAACCCGACGCAGGGCGTCGTCCACATGCAACGGATCGCGTCGGAGGCGAAGTACGCCGGCGTGATCGGATCGGGGTTCAGCTCCGTCGGGCTCGCGGTGGCGCCGATCGTCGCCGCCTCGAAGATCCCGTACATCAGCATGGCCTCGTCCGCCGCCCAGGTGACGCCGGCCAAGCCGTACTACTTCATGACGACGGCGACGAGCAGGCTGTTCGCGTACTCGATGGCGGCGCAGCTGCGCAAGGCGGGCGTCAAGCGCATCGCGCTGATGAACGACGCCGGCGGCTTCGGCCAGGAAGGTCTGCGCAACGTCAAGGAGCTGGCGCGTCGCTACGGCTTCGAGATCGTCGAGGAGATCATCTTCCCGTTCACGTCGACGAGCTTCACGGCTGAGCTGACGCGGGTGAAGAACTCGAACGCGCAGGTGCT
>JACDCN010000156.1 GCA_013817555.1 Actinomycetota bacterium | reverse complement strand
CGACAATAGAGGTCGCGCTTGACCGCGAATGCCCGCCAGTCCCGGAACGTGTACCCGTCTCGTACCCGCGCATGCAGGACGTGCCAAAGCAGGCAACATAATATGCCTATTTGCAGGTCTTTTCGGCAAACCCTCTGACGGACTCGAACCGTCGACCCCCTCCTTACCATTCAGGTTCTGCGGAGGGACACGCGGGCACGCGGGTCGCCGCGGGCACGAAAGCCCCGCAAGCCGGAGGAATCTAATGGCGACGAGTGACCCGCGCGTGGACGGGCGTGGTCGGGCTGGTGTTCCCTCCACGTTCCCTCGCAGGTCTCACATCGACTTGCGATCCAGCAAGGACGCAAGCAGGTGTGACTGCTGATATCGGAGAGAATCGAAACGTGGCGCGAACGCTCGATCCTGAAGGTGCTCATTTGGCTGCGCTTCGCCGGCTTGCGGACTTCCGCGGGCGTCGGGTTCTGGAGATGGGTTGCGGTGAGGGTCGTCTGTCTGTCGGGTTGGCGGCCGACGCTGCTCGGTTGCTCGCGTTCGACCCGGATGCGGAGTCAGTTGCGGCGGCGCGGCGTTCGCTCCCGGCCGAACTTGTCGGACGGGTCAGCTACCGCGTCGCGTCGGCGCAGGAGCTCGAGATCGAGCGAGAAGCGTTCGATCTCGTCGTGTTCTCCTGGTCGCTCTGATGCGTGCAACCGGAGGACGTCGTGGACGTCCTGGGTCGAATGCTTGAGGCGGTGGTGCCGGGCGGGATCGTGCTCGACCTGCAAGTGATCCGGCCGAACCCGCAGGGCGAGCGGGATGGGCACGTCGTCGCCGAGATTGACGGGGAGCCGCTGTTTCGGTGGGCAGACGCGGCGACAGCGGCCGTCGACGCTCGAATCGCCGCCGGAGACCTCGTTGAGGAGGCGATCGACGACCACGACGTGCGCAAGCATTACTCCGACGGCGCGGAGCTGGTCGAGGACGTTGCCCGCTCGAAGAGGCATCTGCCGGAGGAGGTCGTTCCGGTGCTGGAGCGGATCGATCGACCGCTCGTGGTGCGTGAGCGTTGTCGGGTGCGCGTCGTCGATCGGGATCAGTAGGGGACGACTTCGTAACGCTCGGTGCCGTCGGTCCTTGGGTCGACAGCGACCTTCGGATGTTGTTTAGCCGCTATGCCGTCCCGTTCGCGTGCGACCGGCTCATACCGCGACTGTCACGCGCAGGAAGGTTGCTGGGATGGAGGTGGCATCCTCGTTCTGGCTTGCGTTCTGGCCGTTGAAGAGGGCCTCCAGCTCGGCCTGCAGTTCGGCCTCGCGGCCGTCGGCTGCTGCAGCCTCGAAGGCGTTCATGGTCGGCCCGTAGTACGTCCTGAACACAGCAAGCAGTTCCGCTGGTGGGCCGGGGAAGTTGAAGGTGTAGGTATCCCTCTCGAACGAGATGCTCTCTTCGGGTACTCCCGCGGCCGCGAATCGCTCGATCACGTTGTCTTCAACGCCCCAGGTCATGGGGCTGACGAACCCTTCCGGAGGAGGCGGCGAGTAGGAGGAGCTGATCTTCAGGATCTGGGCGACGAGCGTCGGGTCGTTGGGGATCCAGTTGCCCATCACGATCCGGCCGCCGGGCCGCGTCACACGAACGAGCTCCTTGGCCACGTCGAGTGGCCTCGGAGCGAACATCGCGCCGAAGATGCTGACGACGAGGTCGAAGCTGTCGTCCTCGAGCTCGCTCAGATCGGACGCGTCGCCTTCCTGGAACCTGCAGTTGGTGACGCCGAGGCTCTCCGCTCGTGCGTTGCCCGCCTCAACGAGGTTGCTGGCGATGTCGACACCGAGGACGTCCGCGCCAAGCCGCGCCGCTGGAAGCGCCGTTGTCCCATCGCCGCATCCGAGGTCCAGAACCTGGAGCCCATCGGTGACTCCCAACGTCCTGACGAGCGCCTCGCCGCTCTCCCGCATGCTCTCCGCAATGCGAGTGAAGTCGCCCTTCTCCCAGAGTGCCTTGTTCGGATTCGCGATCATCGTCCACCCTTCGCCGGTGCAAGTGTCATCTTCCGGGGCCCAGCGTAGCGCTATCAGACCCGACGGCCTAGGCGTGGGTGCCGATGTCGGTCATCGGTCCCGCCGATAGGCGCGGGCCGTCCGGGGCCCAGGCGGTCGCGGCGACCCAGACGCCGCTTGCCGCGGTCAGCGCAGCGACGACTGCGATCGCCGCGCCGGCGCCGAGGGTGTCGGCGACGAGGCCACTGGTCAGAGCCCCGGCGACGAAGCCGAAGTCGCGCCAGAAACGGTAGACGCCGACGGCGGGTGCGCGGTCGACGGGCTGGACGGCGTCGGAGACGGCGGCGATCAAGGTGGGGTAGACGAGTGCGGTGCCGGCGCCGAGCAGAATCGCGGCGAGCAGCGCCAGCACGAAATCCCCGCCGCCGGCGACGAGCAGCGCGAGCGCGCCTGCCTGGACGAGCATCCCGGCCACGATCAGGGGCTTGCGGCCGGTGTGATCGGAGAGCCAGCCGGTCAAGAGCTGGCCGGCGCCCCAGACAGCGGGGTAGACCGCCGCGACGGCTCCGACTTCGGTGATGCTGGCGCCGTTGGCGGCGAGGTAGAGCGGGACGAGTCCCCAGGCCAGCGCGTCGTTGAGGTTGTTGACGAGCCCTGCTTGCGAGCAGGCCCGCAGCACGGGATGCGAGCACGTGCCGTGCCGGAAAGCGTGCAGGAGCGTGTGGCGGTCGCCGTCGCCGTGTGCGCGCTGCTCGAGCGCGACATGGGAGGCGGTGTCGCGCACGAACAACGCCGACGCGGCCAGGCCGACCGTGACGATGATCAGGGCGCCGACCCAGACGACGGTGCGGGGCGCGACGGTCGCCGCGAGCGCTCCTGTTGCGAAGGCGGCGAGCGCGACGCCTAGATAGCCGGCCGACTCGTTCAGCCCGAGTGCCAGCCCGCGACGCTGCGGCCCGGCGAGGTCGATCTTCATCACCACCGTCATCGACCAGGCAAGCCCCTGGCTGGCGCCGAGGAAGACGTTGGCGGCGACGATGAAGCCCCAATTCGGTGCAAGTGCGATCAGGAGCGGCACCGGCAAGGCGAGCAGCCAGCCGATCACGAGCAGCCGTTTGCGGCCGACCCGGTCGGCGAGCCCGCCGGCGATGAGGTTTGAGAGCGCCTTGGCGATCCCGAAGGCGACGACGAAGGAGAGGATCGCCGCGCGCGAGTCGAGGTCGAAGTCGCGCTCGCCGACGAGCGACAGCACACTGCGTTCGAGCCCAACCATTGCGCCGACGAACCCGTTCAGCGCGACGAGCAGGCCGAACTGGCGCGCGTTCGCGCGCAGCCCGAGCCGAGCGGAGCTCACGCCTCGACTGTGACGCGGCCGGCGCGGTTGGCGGCGACGATCGCCGTCTGGCCCGCAGGCGGCGGCGGCACATCGACGAGCAGCGCCCGCGCGAAGCTGTCGGCGTCGGCGTGCGCGAGCGCCTCGTTGTGGGTGCGTTCGAACCCGATCGACGAGAACGGATTGCTGGAAAGGGCGCGGCCGCAGACCGAGCCGCCGAAGTGGCTCGGATAGACGAGCACGCCGTCGGGCAGTTCGAGCAGACGGCCAATCGAAGCGTGCAGTTGGTGGGCGAGCGGCTCCGGGTCGCCGCCGGCGTGCAGGTCGGGCCGGCCGACGTCGCCGACGAGCAGTGAGTCGCCGGTGAACACGAGCCAGGGCTCCTCGTCGCCGCGGCGCCTGTCGGCGACGACGTAGGCGTGATGGGCCGGGGCATGCCCCGGCGTCGCGACCGCGCGGACGATCGTGTTGCCGAGCTCGACCGTCTCCCCATCTGCCAGCAGTACGTGGTCGAAGTCGACTTCGGCGCCGGCTGGCAGGTAGGCGGTCGCTCCGGTTGCCTCCACGAGTGCCGGCAGGCCGGAGACGTGGTCGGCCTGCACGTGCGTCTCGAGGACGGCGACGATCGGCGCGCCGACCCGCTCGGCCTCGGCGAGGTAGGCATCGACGAACTCGACGTGTGGGTCGACGACTGCCAGCGCTGCCTTCGAGAGGCAGCCGAACAGGTAGCTCGCGCACGCTGTCGGCTCGTAGAGGTAGGGCCGGAAGATCATGGGCTTGAGCGTAGGGACAGCGCGATACCATGGGCAAGACGAATGTTCCGATGGGAGGTATCGCTGTGACCGATAGCGCGCTCTCGCTCATCTGGGACTCCACCCGCCTGCGCCTGCTCGTAGAGATCGGCCGCCAGGGCAGCGTCTCCGCCGCCGCCCGCGCGATCGGGATCGGCCAGCCGACCGCCAGCGAGCACCTGCGCACGCTTGAGGGCGCGGCCGGGCAGCGGCTGGTCGAGCGCAACGGCCGCGGCAGCACGCTCACCGAGGCAGGCAAGCTGCTCGCACTCCACGCCGGCCAAGCCCTGCAGACGCTCCAGGCAGGCGAGGAAGAGCTTCACCGGCTCTCCGGCCTCGAAGCCGGCACGATCCACATCGGCGCCTCCACGACTCCCGGCGTCTACCTGCTCCCCGACACGCTCGGCTGCTTCCGCCGCGACCACCCCAACGTCACCGTCGAGGTCGAGATCGCCTCGACCGGCGAGATCCTCGACCGACTTCTGGCCGGCCGCGTGCAGCTCGCGCTCGTCGGCGAAACCGAGGCCGACGAGCGCATTCACCTCGAGCCGTTCATCGGCGACGAGATCGTCGGCGTCGCAAAGCCCTGCTTGCTCACGCTCCGCGGCGGACGCGCCAACCCGAAGCAGCTCGCAGAGCAGACGCTCCTCGTCCGCGAAGCCCGGTCGAGCACCAGGCGCGTCAGCGAGCGTGCGCTTGCGAGCGCGCGCATCTGGCCTGAGCGCACCTGGGAGCTCGACTCGAGCGAGGCGATCAAACGGGCCGCGCGCGAAGGGCTCGGGATCGCCTTCCTCTCCCGCTACGCCGTCGCCGAGGAGATCGAGCGCGGCGAGCTGGAAGCGTTCCGGATCGGCAAGCCCCTGCAGCGAAACCTCCACGTCGCCCGGCTCGCCCGCCGACCACTCTCGCCCAGCGAACGCGGCTTCGTCGAGACCCTCACCCGCTGCTGCTCAAAGAACGAGGCTTACGCGGCCGAGTGCGTCCGTTAGGTGCGGCGCCGCAAGACTGAGGAAGATGACACGAGCAACAAGGACCAAGAAGGCGCGGCATCAGGCAACACCCCCAACGCGGGAGGGACGGCTGCCGCGCGGTCTGCTGTTCCTGGCGGCGGTGGCAGTGGCAGGAGCAGGAGCAGTAGCGGCCGGCGCGCTCCTCTGGAACTCCTCCAGCGAGAAGACGGAGGAGGTTTTCGCCGGCGTCCCGTTTGCTGATCCCGGCCCGATCCACGTCCACGGGCTCGGGATCAACCAGGCCGAAGGCTCACTCTTCATCGCGACCCACACCGGACTCTTCCGGGTCGGCAAGGTGGTTGCGGGTCGATCAGGCGTACGACGCTCTGGTAGAGCGCGACGAGGGCGCTGATCAGGATCGCGAGGACGACGAAGAGCCCGGCAACGCGCTCTGCCCGCGCGTTGCGCAGAAGGAACGCGATCCCGAGCGGCACGGCGGTGAGGGCATCGCCGACGTTGTGG
>JACDCN010000155.1 GCA_013817555.1 Actinomycetota bacterium | reverse complement strand
CGCGTACGCATGGCTGCTTCGGGTCGCGCCCATCTCGCTCGTCGTCACGCACCAATACGTAAACCCGCTCGTCGCGATCGCGCTCGGGATGGTCTTCCTCGACGAGCGGCCGAGCCCGTGGGCGCTGGCCGGCGCGCTCGTCGTGCTCGGAGCCGTCTACATTGCGATTCGCGCGGAGTTCCCTAGGAGGAGTCGACCTGTGACCGGCGCGCCGCGAGGAACTCCAGCAGATCAGACCGCGTGAGGATCCCGGACGGCCGCCCCCCACTTACGACCACGACGGCTCCGCTCACGCCAGACAGCCCCTCGTACACCTGGTCGACCGAGGCGTCGGCGTCCACTGCGGGCAACGGCGGCTGCATGGCCACCGCGACGTCCTCGTTCAGCGCGTCGGCGTTCCTGAACACGCGCTCGAGAAGCTCGCGTTCCTGGAGCGAACCGACCACGTCGGCTAGCGAGTCGACTGGCTCCTCGCGGACGACCGGTAGCTGGGAGATGCCATAGCGTCGCATCGCGTCGATCGCAGCGCCTACCTTCTCGTGCGAGCCGATGGTCACGAACTCCGGGACCTCACGGTCGACACGCCGGAAGCGGAGCACCTCTTCGACGGATGGCGGCGGAGTCGTTCGCTCCAGGAGCCCGTACTGGATCATCCAGTTGTCGTCGAAGAACTTGGACAGGTACGAACGGCCGCTATCCGGAAAGAGCATCAACACGCGCGCGTCCGGTCCGAGCCGCTTCGCCACCTGCATACCGCCCCACGCTGTGGAGCCGGTGGAGCCGCCGACGAGCAGCCCTTCCTCGCGCGCGAGGCGTCTCGCGGTGACGAAGGAATCCCGGTCGGACACGCGCACCCACTCGTCGACGACAGCGGGATCCAAGGTCGCCGGCCAGCGCTCCTTTCCGATCCCCTCGACGAGATACGGGCCCTGCGGATGCTGCTCGTCCGCCGTGAACACCGAGCCCTCGGGATCCACTCCGACGATGAGAACCTCAGGACGGCGCTCCTTGAAATAGCGTCCGACGCCGGTGATCGTGCCGCCCGTTCCGACAGAGATCACGATTGCGTCGATCTGCCCGTCGTCGGTTTGCTCCCAGATCTCGGGACCGGTCGTCTCGTAGTGCGCCTGGGGATTGGAAGGGTTCGAGTACTGGTCGGGCTTGAAGCCGCCGGGGATCTCCTCTGCGAGCCGGTCCGAGACCGAGTAGTAGCTCTCCGGCGAGTCAGGATCGACGGCGGTCGGGGTGATCACGACGTCGGCGCCATACGCGCGCAGCATCGAGATCTTCTCCTGGCTCATCTTGTCAGGCATGACGAAGATGCAGCGGTAGCCGCGGAGCGCCGCAGCCATCGCAAGACCGGCGCCTGTGTTGCCCGAGGTCGGCTCGACGATCGTTCCTCCAGGTCGCAGGCGGCCGTCGCGCTCCGCCGCTTCGATCATCGCCATCCCGATGCGGTCCTTCACTGACCCTCCGGGGTTCAGGAACTCGAGCTTGGCGAGGAGCTCTCCCGGTACGTCGCGACCGAGGCGATCTAGCCGGACGATCGGTGTCCGTCCGACCAGCTCGACGACGTTCGGGTACTCGCGGCGGCTCATCGGGCGCGAAGCGTACTTCGCGGTCGAGGCAAGCATCGCCCCTACAGCTGCCAAAACTCGCCGCTCAAACCGAGGCTGTCGAGGATCGCCTGCGATTCCTGCGGTGCACGCGGGCGCCAGCCCGGGTCGAGTCGCGTCCACCACCAGACCCGGGCGAGCTCGTTCATCTTGGCCGCAGTGATCGTCGCGCCGGGCTCCCAGCCGTTCGCGTCGAGCCAGCGGGTGAGGTGCTCCTCCGACCGGAGGAAGACCATCGTGCTTCAGGTGAAACCGATGTCGTCCCACCAGCGGCGGGCGGGGACGAGGATGTGCACGAGCAGATCGGCGCCCTCGACGAGCTCGCCGTTTTCCACCCGTAGCCGGACCTGCTCGCCGCAACACGCGCAGTCGGAGTCGACCTCGCCGTCTGTATGAAGCGCCGCAGGGATGCCGAGGGCATCCCACGCGCACGTACCGGTCCACCCCAGTCCACCCGCAGTTACGCGATGCGGCGTCGGAGCGAAACAGAACGGGTTCGCCATCCAGACCTCGACCGAGTCGGGATGGAGGACAAGAGCGTGGGCGTCGTGCAGGCGCCGGTAGCTCTCCTCCATCTCGAGCATGTCGAGCTCGAAAGCGGCGGCGGTCTCGACCACGGTCGGCGGACGCCCGTTGGCGACGATCGAGAAGTACACGTGCCTCCGCACGTCGAGGTCGATAGCTTCCACAGAGCCATTATCGTTGCGCTCGTGGTCGAGGAAGCTCGTCTCGAACCGAACGAATCGGGTCTCGTGCCGGCGACGGAGGGCTGGTTCGTCGTCAACGTGGCCGACGCGTCCTGGTTCGACCACGACGTCTTCGGCGCGAGCTGCGAGCTCGAGTCGTCCGCCGCCGAGTTCACCGAGCTCGGGATCCGGATCTGCGTCCTGCAACCCGGTCAGCCGAACGGGCTCTACCACGGCGAGGAGACTCAGGAGGACTTCCTCGTTCTCGCCGGCGAATGCTTGTTACTGGTCGAGGGCGAGGAGCGGCGTCTGCGCGCATGGGACTTCTTCCACTGCCCGTCGATGACCGAGCACATCTTCGTCGGCGCCGGCGAAGGCCCCTGCGTCGTTCTCATGACCGGCACGCGCAGGCGCGGTCGCCCGATCTTCTATCCCGTCTCCGAGCTTGCGCTTCGCCACGGCGCCGGCGTCGAGACCGAGACGCCGACCCCGCGGGAGGCGTACGCGGCGTCTCCTCAGGAGCGCGTCGAGCGACCGGCGGTCTGGGAGCAGCTGCCCTGGGCTAATGCCGGAAATGCCGCCGGTGCGTGAACACCATCGCGGCTCCCGCTTCTGAGACCCCCTCGATGACCTCGGCGTCCCGCCTCGACCCACCCGGCTGGATGATCGCCGTGATCCCGGCCTCGAGGGCAATCTGCGGGCCGTCCGGGAACGGGAAGAAGGCGTCCGAGGCAAGCACGGCACCCTCGAGGTCGTGCCCGACCCGGCGTGCTTTGTCGACTGCGATGCGGACCGCGTCGACACGGCTCATCTGACCGGCCCCGATTCCTACCGTCTGCCCGCGCAGCCCGAGGACGATCGCGTTCGAGCTGACGTGCTTCACGACCTTCCAGGCGAAGAGAAGGTCGCGCCACTGGTCGTCCGAGGCCCGGCCGCACACCACCTCCATGCGCGCCTGATCGACAGGGTTCCAGTCGCGCTCTTGGACAAGCAGCCCTCCGAGCACCCGTTTGTAGTCCCGTTCCGTCCCGCCGGGCGTACGTCGCTCGGTGTCGTTGAGGATCCGAACCGACGGCTTGCCTGCCAGCGCCTCCATCGCCTGCTCGTCGTACCCGGGCGCGAAGAGAACCTCGACGAACTGCCCGCTGAGCGCCTCTCCGAGTGAAGCCGTCACCGCGCGGTTGAAGACGACGACACCGCCGTAGGCCGAGACCGGGTCGGCCGCGAGCGCCTTCGCGTAGGCAACCTCGATCGTCTCGGCGACTCCGACTCCGCACGGGTTCGCGTGCTTCACGATCACGCAAGCGGGCTCCTCGAGCTCACGTGCGAGCAGGCGCGCTGCGGAGAGGTCGTTCAGGTTGTTGAAGGAGAGAGGCCTCCCGGCCAGCTGCTCGACGCGAGAGAGAAGGTGTCTGCGCGGGCCGCGCTCGGCGTAGAACCCCGCTTGCTGGTGCGGGTTCTCGCCATACGCGAGCTCGCGCACCCTTTCGAACACGGGAACGAATGTCTCGGGAAGCTCGTCATCCGGCTGGAACCAGCGAGCGATCGCAGCCTCGTACGCCGCGGTCGCCGCAAAGGCGACGCCCGCGAGGCGCCTGCGCGTCTCGAGCGAAGTCTGACCCCTGCGCTCGCGCAGCTCGGCGAGCACGTCTCCGTAGTCGCCGGGCCTGCAGACGGGCGTGACCGAGGCAAAGTTCTTCGCGGCAGCTCGCAACATCGACGGCCCACCCACATCGATCATCTCGACCACATCGTCGTCGGCCATCCCGACGCGATCGGCGACGAGCTCGAACGGGTAGAGATTGACGCAGACGAGCTCGAAGGGCTCGATCCCCTGCTCGGCGAGCTGCGCGAGATCGTCCCCCCGGCCGCGCCGGGCGAGGATTCCCGCATGGACGCGCGGATGAAGCGTCTTCACGCGGCCGCCGAGCATCTCCGGAAAGCCGGTGAGCTCCTCGACGCGGATGACGCCGAGACCGGCATCGCGGAGGGTCGTGGCCGTGCCGTCGCTTGCCACCAGCTCGAACCCAAGATCGGCGAGGCCGCGCGCGAACGGCACGAGGCCGTTCTTGTCGTAGACGGAGATCAGCGCGCGCACAGCTGCCTTACCACTTCCGGGAGAAGGCGGTGCTCGACGGCGTGGATCCGTTCGCGCAGACTCTCGACGGTGTCGCCGGCCAGCACAGGCACTGGCTCGCTCGCGATCACCGTCCCCGTGTCGATGCCGCCGTCCACGTAGTGCACCGTGGCCGCGGCGTCGGAGGCGCCGGCCGCGAGCAGGTCCTCCAGCGGGTGCGCACCGGGAAAGTCTGGAAGCGGCGCCGGATGCACGTTCACGACGCGCTCGGGGAAGCGTTCGAGGAACGACAGCGTCAGGAGGTGCATGTACCCCGCGCAGACGACGAGCTCGGCGCCCCGAGCCTGGAGCCAGTCAGCCATGGCCCGGTCGCGGGTTTCTCGGTCCGGGTAGTCCTCGAGCGCGAAAACCGCCGCGGGCACGCCCGAGGAGTCGGCCCGAGCCAGCGCTTTCGCCCGCGGTGAGTTGGACGCGACAGCGACTACTGGAAGCTGAGCGTCGAGCAGCGCCTGCAGGTTCGTCCCTTCCCCGCTGACGAGAACCCCGATCACGCGCGCACGATCGTCCCGATGACCAGGGCGTCGCCGGGATCGGGAACGACGGCGATGTACCCGACTCCGAGGTTGAAGACCCCTCGCAGCTCGTCCTCGTCCACGTGACGGGCGAGCCACTCGAAGACGGGCGGACGCTCCCACGACGACCAGTCGAGCTCCGCGCGCAGGCCTTCAGGCAGGACGCGCGCAAGGTTGCCGAGGATGCCGCTACCCGTGACGTGGGCGAGCCCGCGGACATCGGCTCGCTCACGGAGCTCACGTACGTCGTCGAGATAGAGCCGCGTGGGCGCGAGCAAGTCGTCCCCGTCGTAGTCCTCGAGCTGGAGGATCCGGCGCACAAGCGTGAAGCCGTTCGCGTGGACGCCCGCGGAGGGCATTCCGACAACCGCGTCTCCCGCCTCGATCCGCGACCCGTCGATCAACCGCTCCCGCCCGACGATCCCGACGCACGTCCCGGCAAAGTCGAGCTCGTCCTCTCTGTAGATGCCCGGAAGCTCAGCGGTCTCCCCGCCGATGAGCGCGCAACCCGCGTCGCGGCAGACCTCGGCCGCGCCCTCGACGAGCTCGGCGACCTGCTCGAGCTCGATCCGGTTGGCGGCGACGTAGTCGAGGAAGAAGAGCGGCTCCGCGCCGCAGGTCAGCAC
>JACDCN010000154.1 GCA_013817555.1 Actinomycetota bacterium | reverse complement strand
GGCGCTGGTCGGAGCACGTGAAGCCGCTGGCGAAGACGGACAGTTGCCAGAGTCCGCACTTCCTCTACGCGTTGTCGGGGAGGATGGGCGTCGCCATGGACGACGGAACCGAGATCGAGATCGGGCCAGGTGATGTCGCTCGCATCGAGCCCGGACACGACGCCTGGGTCATCGGCGACGAGGCGTGCATCGCGATCGACTTCGGCATCTCCTCGGCCTACGCGAAGCCGCAGTAGGAAGCGACTACGGACGCCGGTCGCCGCGGCCCGAGTTGCAGCGGCGGCAGAGCACGCGGAGCGGTCCAAGCGGGTCGCCGCCGCGGGCGATCGGGCGGTGCATCGGTCGAGTTGACCTGAACGTCAGCGGCAGAACGGCACGAGCTTGCCTGTAACGCGTTTGGCTTGGTTCTGATCCAGCTTCCTAACTGCGGGTCGATTCAGGCAGAGCGAAGGGAAGACGAGCGTCCTATGACGGGCGTGCCGAAAGTAGACGGTGGCACATACTCAGGTCGCCGGCGATTCTCCTGGCCGTTTGTACTCAACTTTCTTGCTCTTCGCGAGTGCTTCGAGCGTCTTCTCCACCGTCATCAGCACTGTTGTCTCGACCGAGGCGAGGCGCCGCTTGCTGCGATTGCAAGCACGGCGCCGGCCATCGAGACGTTGTCAGGCGCCTCGATGATTGCGTAGCCGTCGTATTCGCCGAAGCCATACCAAAGGCCGTGTAGCGAGCCCCCCACCTGTTCGACGTACGCGCGCGCTGCATCGCGGCGATCTTCAGGGTTCTGCATCAGCGTCGACGACGTCTCAGGTGTGTAGCTGAAGCGCATGAGATAGACAGCCATGGACCCTCCTGATTTGAGGATCCTGAGAGCGCATAAGGCCATTTGGCGAGCTGCGGCCGCATAACTTCAAGCCAGGCAATGTCCAGGACACGAGAGGGGCTGTTTAGTCCGCCACTCGCGCGCGAAGCAATCGCAGGAGCGCTTCGAGTGCCTTTCCGACTCTTGGATGACAACGTCGAAAAGCGGCGAGTCGCGGTGGCGACTCAGTCCCTGCTCGAAATCGGCCTGCTCGTGAAGGAAGCTCTCATCTCAAAGCGACCGTACGGCTGGTAGGACGTTCTTGTTGAAACGGAAACGATTGAGCGGGTCCCATCGCAGCTTTACCTCTTGTAGGCGTGCGTATTTTGCTTCGCCGAAGGCAGCTTTGACGCGATCAGGCAGCTCGTCGGGGCTGCTGTAGTTGAGGTAGCCGCCGCCCGCCGTCCACCACGGCTGGATCGAGGCAGCGTACGTTCGTGCCCAAGCGATTTGGGCGTCGTCGTTTGCGGGGTCGTCCCAGATCGAGAGGCAGGTGGCGTTGTAGCGAACTGAGCGCTCGTTCCAGGCGGTGTCCTGGAGCGGAACGCGGCGGGCGGCCCCGTGAAACGGTTCGATCAAAACCGACCCGCTCAATTGCGGCTCACGCGATAGGAAGTGGTTGATGGTGAGATCGATCGCGTCATCCGGAAGCTCGCGCAGAAAGTGGTTCTTCCAGTAGTGGCGTAGACCAAACTTCAGCTCGCACGTGATTCGCTGCAATTCGAGAAATGCCGACGCCGCACCACGTCATAGAGCGGTTTGAACCTCCGCAGGATCTCGATCTGGCGCTCCCCCCTCATCGTCCGTGCCGAGGAAGCACACGTAGACCACGAGCGCCGGTTCCTCGTGGCGGCTTGTCTGGCCGACTTCCGCGATCATCGACGCACGCTCGGGGTGCGCGCGGAGCATCAGAGCGCTACTTGATGCCGACGACCATCAAGTCCGGACCGAGCAGGTGCTCGACGCGCGTCTCGGTGAAGCCGATCTCGCGCATCCACTCCTGGCAGTCGGCTCCCGTGTAGTCGAATCCTTCCGGTGTCTCGATGAGCATGTTCAGGCTCATGAGGAGGCCGAACGCATTCTCGCGCCTGTCGTCGTCGATGATCGCCTCGAACACGATCACCGCACCGCCACTCGGCAGCGCGTCGTACGCCTTGCGCAGGAGCTGCTTCTTCTCGTCGAGGCTCCAGTCGTGGAGGATGTGTCCGAGGAGCACGACATCTGCCTTCGGCAGCTCATCATGGAAGAAGTCACCGGCGCAGAAGTCGAGCCGCTCTTCGAGCCCGAGTGAGTGCACGTAGTCCTCGTACGGGCCGCGCACGGCAGGGAGGTCGAAGCCGGTACCACGCAGGTGTGGATGCGCAAGCGCAAGCTGCACGAGCAGATCGCCTTCCGCGCAGCCGACGTCGAGCACCGATCCGTGCCCGGCGAACGGGAAGCGTTCCGCGATCGCGATCGACGCGCCCCTGCTCAGTCCTGTCATCGCGTGCAGGAACTGCCGGAGGCGTTCCGGATCGTCGTACAGCGCCGCAAAGAAATTGCCGCCGGTGCGCACCTCGTTCTGCGGCGTACCCGTCCGGACCGCCTCCGTGAGCCTGCCCCAAAACGGATACAGGCGCGCGTTCGCCATCTCGAGCAGCCCGCCGAGATAGGACGGCTTGCGCCGGTCGAGGAAGAGGTCCGTCTCGACGGTATTCAGGTACCGCCCGTCGTCGCGGTCGAGCATCTTGAGGGCGACGAGCGCGTCGAGGAAGTCACGGCGGCTCCTCGGATGAAGTCCGAGGCGTTCGCCGAGCTCGTCCGCCGTAAGAGCCCCTTTTGCGAGTTCCGTAAAGACGCCGAGCTCGACCGCGCTCAGCAGCGCCTTCGAGCCCCAGAAGGCGAGGCCGAGCTCGAGGATTCGTTCAGGAGCGGGCAGGGTCTGCCTGCCGCCCGCGATGTCGACCGCTATCTGCTCTGGTGCGGCCATCCGATCGATCCTTTCGTCGTTAATTACGCTGGTGCGACAGTAAAGTAACGACCCGCTCCACGCGTGACTTCCTCCACGCGAGCCGCAGTCAGACCGACGCCGGTCCGCGAGCAACGGCTCGAAGGATCGGAACACCTTAGAGGGCGGCCGACCGGCTCCGCCCGCACTAGTCGCGGTTGACGATGTCCGGCGAAAACGCCGGCAGGCAGACGGCGATGTACTCGGCGCCCTCGCCGGGCGTGGAGTAGCGCACCCTCTCCCCTCCGTGCGTGACGATGGCCTCGCCAGCCCGCACGTCAACGACTCCGCCATCGTGCTCCACACGCAAGAGGCCGTGCAGCACGACCGTGTACTCGTCGAATGCCGGGGTCTGCGCCGGCTCCTCCCAGCCGGGCGGGCTCACCATGCGGGCGATGCTGACAGCGTCGGTGCCCGAGTTCACCCGGCCCACGAACTCCTCGATCTGCTTCGGCGCGTTGCCCGCCGCGGCGATCCGCGTGGAGGCGTGGATGTGCCTGGGCATCGGGCGATTGTAGGGCCGTCCCACGAGGCGCTGGCGAACATACCGCGGAGCCGGTCACCCTCGCGCCTCCTTGACGACGCGTCGAAGACGGTTCACGCTGAGAAATCGGGGCTGGCAGCGCGTGCGTCGGCCGCACGGCCCCTTGGCTCCTCCCAATCCTCTTGCCGGCCGAGCGCGGTCAGGTCGAGGAAGTAGTACGAGCCGCCCATCATCTCTGCGCCCCGGCCGTAGGTGGAATACGTGTGGAAGATGCTGTCTCCGTCACGCAAGAAGCAGCTCGTGCCAGGCTCCTCGATCGGCTGCTCGCCCTCGAAGTAGTACCCGGTGCCCGCCCGCTCGTGCTCGGCCTTGGTCCGGTAGTTGTAGACCGCAGGTGCGACGGACTCGTCAATCGTGACGTGGAAGTCGTAATTGAAGTCGCTCCCGTACGACGAGTACCACGGAAACGTCCAACCCTTGCGGGCCTTGTAGGTCTCGATCTTCTCCAGCGGCGCACGAGAGACGTAGGCGAACGTGGTGTCCCGTATGTGGAGATGCTCGAGGAGACCGTCGGCGAGCTCGTCGGCGCCTGCCGAGCAGCTCGGGCAGCCCTCGTCCCAGCTGGGATCGAACATGAAGTGCCCGACCATCAGCTGACGCCGATCCTCGAAGAGATCGAGCAGGCTGGCCTCCCCGTCGGGCCCCTCGAACACGTAGCCCTTCTCGATCTCGACCATCGGCAACATGCGGCGCTCGGCGTTGAGCTCGTCCCGTCGCCGGGTCAGCTCCTTCTCCTTGACCAGCAACTGCTTGCGGACGACCAGCCATTCGTCTCGCGATACGACCTGCGGCAGGCTCATCTGACGCTCCTTTCGACCTGGATCCAGTTCGGTCAGCTTTCGAACGATAAGACTGTCGCGGGAGACGAAACTCATCGCATCGCTACGAGCGAGCCCACCGATCCGAAAGAATGCAGCTATCGCCTCGTACACGGTCAATGAGCGCGCGGTGGCGCGAGCAAGACAGCTCATCGACGCGCGCCAATACGTGCTCGACAGCGTGTGGGGCGACGTTCAGCCGAGCGCAGAGGACGAGAATGAATTCCTCGAGTCGCATTCCTGGGACGAATACGCCGAGTGGCATCTGGGCCTCACCGACGGTGCGACCGACGAGACCAAAGCCCGTTACGCATTCGTCTACGGAGACCTCCGGCGGGTTCACCGGATGGGCCTGATCGCTTGTCAGTACCGAGCCGCCGAATGGCGGCACAAGGAGCTCGAGCTTACCGCCCATGAGCTGCTGCAGCGCCTCGACGGCAAACGAGCGTAAACCGCTCGCCGCCGCCCGTTGGGCATGATCGACTAGTGAGCGAGCGCCTGGAAGCGGTCGTCGATCAGCTCGCGCTTCGTCCCAGCGACCGTGTTCTCGAGATCGGTTGCGGCCATGGGGTGGCCGCGACGCTGGTCTGCGAACGGCTCGAGGGAGGCCGGCTAACCGCGGTCGATCGTTCGACGAAGATGATTCAGGCGGCCGCGCGGCGGAACGCCGCCTACGTCGATGCCGGAAAGGCCGAATTCCTCGTTGCGAGGCTCGAGGACCTCGACTTCGGCGACCGCCGCTTCGACGTGATCTTCGCCGTTCGAGTCGGGCTCTTCCACCGCGAACCCGTGAGGGCTCGCTCCCTCGTCGAGCCGTGGCTCGCGCAGGGCGGCCAGGTAAGAACCTTCTTCGATCCACCCGCCCGACGCTAAGAACGAGCTGAAAGTCAGGTCAGCCCCGAGCAGTATCCACGGGATCGCGATCTCGATGGCCGCGAAGACGAGCACCGGACCTAGAGTCGGCTCTTCGCGCCGATCAGCCTGGTGAATCCTCTGACGAGCAGGGGTACGCTACGTGGTCGCAACCGTCGTCGAGCTCTGGCGGTATCCGGTGAAATCGCTGCCCGGCGAAGCGATGGACGAGGTCGAAGTCGAGGAGCGCGGCGTCGTCGGTGACCGGCTCTATGCCGTGACCGACCGCCAGGGAAAGCTCGGAAGCGGAAAGACGTCACGCCGCTTCCGCCGTCTCGACGGGGCTCTTCGAGCTCCGTGCACGTCTTGCAGGAGAGCAGCCGCTCGTGACGCTTCCCGACGGTCGCGAGCTCGCAGCCGACGACCCGGAGCTCGACGCGTTTCTGAGCGATCGCTACGAGGACGAGCTTCGCGTCACGCGCGAAGACACCGTGTCCCATCACGACGCCGCGCCGCTTCATCTGCTCACCACGTCGTCGCT
>JACDCN010000153.1 GCA_013817555.1 Actinomycetota bacterium | reverse complement strand
TCGAGCCGCGCCAACGCGCTGGCGCGCTCGGCGACCTCGTGGATCACGCTGCCGATTCCGCGGTTACCGGGGATGGGCATGACTCCGCCAGTCGATCATTCGAGCGACGAGCGCGCCTATCGCAGCCGCTCCCGCCAGGAGAAGCATGGGATTGCGTCGTTTTTCCTTCATCGTCCGCTTGCTACCCGCGCGCGCCTTCGAGCAAACAGCCGCGGGAGAAGGTGGATCAGCATAATGGCCGGTTCATGACCACGGTCGAGGAGAAGGCCGGCTCCGGCGGAGGGCGGGTCTCGAAAGAGGGTTTGCGCGGGTTCTTCCGCGAGATGCTGCTGATCCGGCGCTTCGAGGAGAAGGTGGAGGAGCGCTTTCGGGCCGGCGAGCTGCCGGGATTCCTGCACGTCGCGATAGGGCAAGAGGCCGTCGCGTCGGGAGTGTGCGCCGCCCTCGAGCGCGAGGACGTGATCGCCTCGACGCATCGCGCCCACGGACATTCGATCGCGAAGGGAACGCCGATCGAACGGATCATGGCGGAGCTGTACGGAAAGGTCGAGGGCTGCTCGCACGGCTACGGCGGCTCGATGCATCTCTACGACGTCGAGGTCGGAAACCTGGGCGCGAACGCGGTCGTCGCGGGCGGAATACCCGGGATCGTGGGCGCGGCACTCGCGTTTCAGATGCGCGGCGAACAGCGCGTCGCAGTCGCATTCTTCGGCGACGGCGCCACGAACGCAGGAACGTTCCACGAGTCGATGAACCTGGCGCAGCTCTGGAAGGTTCCGGCGATCTTCGTCCTCGAGAACAACGGCTGGGCCGAGTCCACCCCGGCGAAGCAGCATCTGCCGCTCCCGGTCGACGAACTCGGCAAGCGTGCGCTGGCCTACGGGATGAAGTTGATCGAGGCCGACGGCCAGGACGTCGAAGCGGTCTACCTCGCGGCGCTTGCCGCCCGCGAGCACGCGCTCTCCGGCTCCGGGCCGGTACTCCTCCACCTCCGCACGTACCGCCTCGTGGGGCACTACGTCGGCGACCCGCAGGTCTATCGCGACAAGGAAGAGATAAAGAAAACGAAGGCGACGAAAGATCCGATCGAGCTCTTACGCGCGCGGCTCGAGCTCGACGAGGACGAGCTCGCCTCTCTCGACGCGGAGGTCATGGCCGAAGTGGAGGCCTCCGTCGAATTCGCGAAAGCCGGGACCGACCCGAAGCCCGAGGACGCGCTCGCGAACGTATACGCGCCTGCCCGAAAAATGGATCGGGGCGGCTTGCATGCGTGACGCACCATGATGCGGCGTCCTCAGCCCTACCCCAGAAAGTGCTACGCACTTCCTGGGGGCCCCGAAAGCATGCGCGAATATGCAGGCATATTGGCGCTCCCTGCGCCCTTGCCTCCTGGCGCGTCCCGCGTGCCATCCACCGCGACCACTTTCCGGACAGGCGCGTATGCCTGAGCTGACCTACCGCGAAGCTGTCCGCGACGCCCTCTCCCGGGCGCTGCGCGAGGACGAGACCGTCTTCCTGATGGGCGAGGACATCGCCGAGATGGGCGGCTCGATGGCCGTGACCCAGGGCCTCCTCGACGAGTTCGGCCCCAAGCGGATTCGCAACACGCCGATCTCGGAGATGGCGATCGTCGGCAGCGGGATCGGCGCCGCCATCCAGGGCATGCGGCCCGTCGTCGAGATCATGTACGAGGACTTCCTCACGCTGTCCATGGAGCAGCTCGTCAACCAGGCGGCGAAGCACCGGACGATGTCGGGCGGCCAGGTGAAGGTGCCGCTGACGATTCGCACGCAGGGCGGGGCAGGCTGGTCTCCCGGCGCGCAGCACGCCCAGCAGCTCGAGTCGTGGTTCGTGCACGTTCCCGGCCTGAAGGTCGTCTTCGCGTCCACGCCGGAGGACGTCCGCGGCCTCCTCTGGTCGGCGATCTACGACGACAACCCGGTTGTGTTCTTCGAGCATCGGACCCTGTACCCACTGAAGGGTGAGGTGCCGGACGAGCTCGAGCCGATTCCACTAGGCAAGGCGCGCGTGCACCGCGAGGGAACGGACGTCACCGTTGTCGCCACTGGCCGGCTCGTCCACGACGCGCTGACAGCGGCCGAGCAGGCGGAGAAGGACGGCATCTCGGTCGAGGTCGTCGACCCTCGCACGCTGCTCCCGCTGGACGAGGAGACGATAGTCGCCTCCGTGAAGAAGACCAATCGTTGCGTCACCGCGCACGAGGCAGTTGTGCGGGGCGGTTTCGGAGCCGAGCTCGCTGCGGTGATCCAGCACGCGGCGTTCGACTGGCTCGACGCTCCCATCGAGCGCGTCGGCTCGAAGTTTGCGCCGCTCCCGTTCGCGCCCGTGATGGAGCAGTACGTCATCCCGCAGGTCGAGGATGTCCTCGCCGCGATCCGGCGAACCGTCGCGAGGGCATAGGCTCGGAGCAATGGCGACCGAGATCAAGCTTCCGCGTCTCGGGCAGGGAATGGAGGCGGGCACGATTGTCCGCTGGCTCAAGTCCGAAGGGGACCAGGTCGCGAAGGGCGAGCCGCTCTTCGAGCTCGACACGGACAAGGTGACGCAGGAAGTCGAGGCGGATGCCGAGGGCGTGCTCCTCAAGATCGTCGTCCCGGAGGGCGAGGCGAATGTGGGAACCACGGTCGCGGTCATCGGCTCGGCTGACGAGGACGTGTCCGAGCTCCTTGCAGGGTCTCAGGGCGGTAACGGAGACGCCCCGGCAGCGGCGCCTGCCGCGGAGGAGAAACCAGCCGAGCCCGAGCCGTCTGGTGACACAGTGTCACGAGGGGAGGAAGCGGCAACCGCCGCACCCGCAGCTCTTCCGGCCACGCCGCCCACCGCGCGCGCTGAAGGCGAGCGAGTCAAAGCGAGCCCCTTGGCCCGGCGGATCGCCCGCGAGCAAGGCCTCGACATCGCCGGGCTCACCGGCACCGGCCCGGAGGGCAGGATCATCGCCGAGGACGTGGAGAAGGCGGGCGACGGCGCTGCGCCGGCGGCGCCCGCAGTCCCGAGCGCAGGGCCCGAAGCCGAAAGTGAAATCGAAGTCGTCGAGCTCACCTCGATTCGCCGCACGATTGCGCGTCGTCTTACCGACGCCTGGGCTGCCCCGGTCTTCCAGCTCTCCGTGACCGCGGACGCCTCCGAGCTCGCCACCACGCGCGAGCGAATGGTGGAGCTTCTCCGCGAGGGCGAGACGAAGCCCACAGTGAACGACGTTCTCACGCGCCTCGTCGCGTCGGCGCTTCAGCGTCACCTGGCGGTGAATGCGCTCTTCGTCGACGGGGCGATTCATCGCTACCAACGCGCGAACGTCGGCATCGCGGTCGCCACTCCCAACGGCCTCGTCGTTCCGGTCATCCGAGCGGCCGACCGGAAATCGGTGCTCGAGATCGCGGCCGTCCGCGCGGATCTCGTCTCCCGAGCGCGCGAGGGCAAGCTCAAGATCACCGATCTCGAAGAAGGGACGTTCACGATCTCGAACCTGGGCATGTACGACATCGAGCAGTTCATCGCCGTCCTCAACCCACCGCAGGTCGCGATCCTCGCTGTCGGCTCGATCGAGGATCGCCCTGCCGCGATCGACGGCGCCCTCGAGATCCGGCCCACGCTGACGATGACGCTGACGTGCGACCACCGCGCAATCGACGGCTCGGAGGGCGCGGAGTTCCTGCGCACGGTGAAGTCGCTGGTCGAGTCGCCCGCGTTGGCCCTCTAGCGCAAGACCGGAATCCGCTAGCGCGAATTTCGCTCGCGCGAAGATCCCTAAAGGCGGCCGCTTCGCGGCCGCTCGCGTTGTAGCCTCCGAGCATGTTGATCCGCCGGGGCGGCCGTCAGGACGTTCGCTTCCTGCGCGACATGCTCCACCACGCGTACTACTGGCGTGAGCGCCAGCCGGGGGAGGGACCCGGCCCGGTGGCCCTCTACGTCAAGGGCTGGGGGAGGGCCGGCGACACAGCTCTGATCGCGATCGAGGACGGTTTCCCCGTGGGAGCCGCGTGGTACCGGCTGTTTCCACGTGACCACCCGGGTTACGGGTTTGTGGACGAGGAGACGCCCGAGCTTGCGATCGCAGTCGTGCCGAGTCGGCGCGGGCGTGGAATCGGCGACGCGCTTCTCGACGCACTGTATGAGCGGGCGAAGGTAGACGGCCATCGGGCGGTGAGCCTCGCCGTCGAGCGACACAACGAGCCGCTCGTCTCCTACTACGAGAAGAAGCACGGGTTCACGCGCGCCCACGAGGATGGTGAGGAGAGCGTGACCATGCGTCGCGAGCTCTGACGCTCGCTCGATACGATCGCGCCATGGAATTCGACGTTGCCGTTCTCGGTGGCGGCCCGGCCGGATATACCGCGGCGATCCGCGCAGCGCAGCTCGGGGCGCGCGTGGGGTGTATCGAGAAGGAACCCGAGCTCGGAGGGACCTGCCTCCGCGTCGGTTGCATCCCGACCAAGGCTTGGGTGCAGACCGCGCATGCGCTGCATGCCGCTCGCGAGATCGATCCCAAGCTCGGCGTCGTCACCGGTGAGCCGTCGCTCGACTTCGCAAAGGCGAACGAGTGGAAGAACGGGGTCGTCAAGCAGATGACGAACGGTGTGGCGTCGCTCTTCAAGGCCAACGGAGTCGAGTGGGTCAAGGGCGCCGCGCAGTTCCGAGACGCGAGCTCGATCGCGGTCGAGGGCGGGGAGGACGTGACGTTCACGAGCGCGATCGTCGCGACCGGCTCGTATCCGATGCGCCCGCCGATTCCGGGGCTCGAGTCCCCGCGCTGCGTCGACTCGACGGGCCTGCTCGCGCAGACCGAGGTTCCGAGACGCCTCGTCGTCCTCGGGGGCGGGATTATCGGCTGCGAGTTCGCCTCGATCTTCCAGCGTTTCGGGACCGAGGTCACGATCGTCGAGATGCTCACCTCGCTGATCCCGCTCGAGGATGCCGACGCCAGCAAGGAGCTCGAGAAGGCGTTCACGAAGCGCGGGGTGATCCTGCACCTGGGCAAGCAGTGCACGAAGGTCGAGGACACCGGCTCCGCTCTGGTCGTCCACTTCGGCGAAGGTCAGACGGTCGAGTGCGACCTCATGCTCGTCGCGGTCGGTCGTGCGCCGCTCGTGGAAGGGGTCGGTCTCGAGCAAGCCGGCATCACCTTCGATCAACGCAAGGGGGTCGAGACCGACGGGCACCGCCGGACCTCGGTCCCGCACATCTACGCCGCCGGCGACGTAGCTGGGTACTGGCAGCTCGCGCACACCGGGTTTCGCGAGGGTGAGATCGCCGCGGAGAACGCCCTCGGGCACGACGTTGAGATCGGTGACCCCGCCGTGCCGCGCCCGATCTACACGGACCCCGAGATCGCGGGGGTAGGGCTGACGGAAGCGCAAGCACGCGAGCTGCACGGGGACAAGGTGGCCGTCGGCCGGTTCCCTTGGGTGGCAAACGCGCGCGCGGTGATGATGGGGGAGACGACGGGCTGGGTGAAGACCATCCACGAGACGACCTACGGCGAGCTCCTCGGGGTCGTGATCGTCGGCCCGCACGCGACCGACCTGATCGAGGCTGCGGTCGTCGGCCTCGACGCCGAGGCGACGGTCGAGACGATCGCGGACGGGATGGCGCCC
>JACDCN010000011.1 GCA_013817555.1 Actinomycetota bacterium | reverse complement strand
CGGACCGCATTCTCCGATCCCGACGTCGTCATGGCGTGGTCGGAAGCACACGCGGCTGGCGTGTCCGCTGACCGAGTTCGGCAGCTCGCCGCACGGCTCACGCAGACCGATGGCGTCGAGCGCGTCGTCGAGGCGCCGTCACCGGGCCGTCCGACCCGCTATTCGACGGCCGAGCTCGTTGCTATCGAACAGGCTGCACTCGCGCTTGTGGAACGCGGCCGCGACGCCGGAGCTCCGTCGATCACCGAACAGCGTCTGACCGAGATCGAGCGTGCCGACAGGATCGCCCTCTCCGATGAGCAGGAGGCGATGGTGCGCGAGGTCGCGACCAGCCTGAGCCGCGTCGTCTGTGTCGTCGGCCTCGCGGGCGCAGGCAAGACGACCGCCACCCACGCTGTTGGCCAGGTCTTCGCACACGCCGGCATTCACGTCCTCGGCGCCGCGCCGTCGGGCGTCGCCGCGGAGAGGCTCCAGGACGAGACCGGCATCCGCTCCGCCACGCTCCACCGCGTGCTCGAAGAGGCGCGGCGCGACGGCGGCCTGCCGCACGGGTGCGTGCTCGTCGTCGACGAGGCCGGAATGGCTGAGACGCGCGTCCTTGCGCCCGTGCTTGGACTCGTCGAGCAGGCGAACGGCAAGGCGATCCTGATCGGCGACCCGCACCAGCTCCCTGCCGTCGGCGCTGGAGGACTCTTCACAGGCATCGTCGAGCGCGAAGGCGCCGTTGTCCTCAAGGAGAACCGCCGCCAGCGCGACGAATTCGAACGTGAAGCCCTCGCTCGCGTCCGCGCCGGCGTCGGTCGCGACTACCTCGCCTACGCCGAGAAGCGCGAGCGACTCGTCGTCTCCGAGAGCCCTGTCACGACCCGAGCGCGCCTGCTCGCGGACTGGTGGGAGCACGCCCGTGCCGACGTCGCCGGCAACGTCATGCTCGCTCTCCACCGACGCGACGTCACCGACCTCAACCAGCTCGCACGTTCGCTCATGGAAGCGGACGGGCGGCTCGGGAAGGAGCGGCTCGCGATCCCCGGCCGCGAGTTCGCCGCCGGCGACCGTGTCGTCTGCCTACGCAACTCGGACGTCCTCGGCGTCAAGAACGGCACCACCGGCACCGTCGAACGAGCCGACCTCGACCAACGGACGCTCACCATCTCAACCGACCGCGGCCCGACCGTCGAGCTCAGCCGACGCTACCTCGAGACGGGCAACGTCCGGCACGCGTACGCCCTCACCGGCCACGCCGCGCAGGGCCTCACGGTCGAGCGCGCCTTCGTCCTCGGCGTCGGCGAGGCGCGGTTGCAGGAGTGGGGTTACGTCGCCCTCTCCCGCGCCCGGGCGCAGACCCGCCTCTACGTGACGGGCAACCCGCGCGAGCACGAGAGCCACTTCCACGACCTCGACGACCGCGGCCCGCTCACACGTTTCGGCCGCGCGCTCGAAGAGTCGGCGGTCGAGCGGCTCGCCGTCGATCAACGCCCGTTGCCCTCGGGTCGCAGGCACGAGGCGCGTCCAGAGATCGAGCGGTCAGGGCTCAGCCCGGATGAGCAGATGCGCCGCCGGCTTCTCGAGCAGAGGGGCCGTGCACTTTCGACAGCGCGTGATGCGGCTGAACGAAGGCTCGAAGCGGCCGAACGCAAGCTCGCGGGCCGTGGCGCCTTCCGGCGGCGGGGTCGTGACGAACTGCGCGCTGAGATCGAACTGCAGCGGCGGGCGATTGATCTGACAGGCGAGCGGCTCGCGGAAACCGCGGCGTTGCTCGAAGAGTCGAAACTCGAGATCCGAAAACCGTATCGAACGTCCGATCATCGTTTGCAACAACCCCATTCTCTCGCTCGTAGGCGCGAGGGATTGAGGCTTATTCTCGAGCGGTAGTTTGGTCGCGTCGCACAGTCGTTTCCTCCGCTTAGGTGCGAAGGGAGGCGGTCGGCAGAGGCGCATTCCGCCGACGACACGTACCTCGAGCATTCGATCACCGACCCTGACGCCCAAATCGTCAAGGGCTACAACGCGGGGATCATGTCGGCCGCGATCGCAAACGCGCATCTCGCCACCAACCCCGCTGACGTCCGCGCCCTCGTCGCGTTCATCAAGTCTCAGAAATAGTCGTCGTTTCCCTGCACGACGTTGTGATCGGACTCGAGCTTTCCGGACCATGCCACGGTCACGACGGTCAGATGTCGACTCACCCTTGCCGGGCGCCCGTCGAACTCCCGTCCGCCACCGTCGTGGGACCCGATTCCCCCGTGATCAGCCTCGCGCCGCGTCCGCGGGTGACGAAGCTGAATGCCCAGCGGGTGAGGACGAGCAGTCGGTTTTGCAGGCCGATCAGGTAGAAGATGTGGACGCTGAGCCATATCAGCCAGGCGAGCATGCCGCTGGCCTGGATGCCCTTGATTTCCGCGACGGCGTGGGCCCGGCCGACCGTCGCGAGGTTGCCTTTGTCGACGAACCGGAAAGGCTGAGACGGTTCGCCTCGTACGCGCCTCCGCACCAAACTTGCGGCGTAGCGGCCTTGTTGCATCGCCGTTGAGGCGAGGCCGGGCAGCGCGACCTGGTTCCCGGTCGCGTCGTGCACACTGGCCATGTCGCCGAGCGCGATCACCTCTGGATGGCCCGCGATCGTCAGATCAGGTCCCACCGCCACTCGTCCCGTCCGGTCGAGTTCCGCGCCACTCGCGGCGGCGAGCGCACCCGCCAGTTCGCTGGCGACGACGCCGGCCGCCCAGACGATCGTTCGCGCCGGTACGTGCTTACTCTTGCCGTCCGGGCCTTTGCTCACCACCGTCTGGTCGTCGAGGTCGACGACCGACGTTTCGAGGAGCACGGTGACCCCGAGCCGCTCGAGTGTCTGTGCCGCTCGTGCGGAGAGCCGTGGCGGAAACGTCGACAGGAGGCGTTCGGATGCCTCGACGAGCAGAATCCGGGCGTGCCGCGGATCGACCGAACGAAAGTCGCGAGCCAGCGTGTCATGCGCGAGCTCGGCGATCTGTCCCGCCATCTCGACCCCGGTCGGCCCGCCACCCACGACCACGAACGTGAGCCACGCCTCGCGCCGCTTCGAGTCCTCCTCGATCTCCGCAGCCTCGAATGCCGTGAAGATCCGTCGCCTGACGGCGAGAGTGCTCTCCACTGACTTAATCTCCAGCGCAAACGGCCGCCACTCGTCGTGCCCGAAGTAGGAATAGCGTGAGCCGGCAGCGACAATCAGCGTCTCATACGAGATGACGGTGCCCTGCTCGCCGTTCTCAGGCGCGTCCAGCACCAGGCGCCGACGCTCGAGGTCGAACTCGCGCACGTCACCCATCACCACGCGAACATTCTTCTGCCGCTTGAGAATGACGCGTAGGGGCGTGGCGATCTCAGCCGGTGAGAGCGCGCCAGTCGCGACCTGGTAGAGCAGTGGCTGGAACAGGTGGAAGTTGCGGCGATCGACGAGCGTCACCGCGACCGGCGCGCGCCGGAGACTGCGGACTGCCTGAAGGCCGCCGAAGCCTCCGCCGACGACGACCACCCGATGCAGAACGTCGGCTTCGCTCATGCCTGAGACGTGTGCGAGTCCTCACAGCTAATCGTGTCGTCGCCCCTGGTGAGGTCGGCGCCGACGCTGAGAACCTGCATAACAAGGCCGTCGCTCTCGCCGGCCTCGCCCAACCCCTCGTTCCCGGCGAGGTCGATCACGTCCACTCGCATCCCGGGTGTCGAAAAACAGCAAGCGTTGATCTCTCCTGCCGATCTCGTCTGACTGGGCTTCCACGACTGCATGACCCGAGTTCCTTTCTGTTCCGGCGTCCTCAGGCCAGAGGCACCTTGGAAGCGGGGAACGATGCAACGATGCTCGCGCACCGAATCATTCGGTCCGCCCACAAGCCCTTAAAGGTCTGTCCTAACCCGTAGCGTCGTTTCGACACTAGGTCTTACCACCGCTGTGCAGGCGTGACGGCCATAGGAAACAAGAACGAAGCGCCGGGATGATGCGAGTATGACGGCCCAGTCTACGAGCACTCGGTCGTCTTGATCTCGACCCGTTGACATGACAACCGTCCTCCTCGGGTCCTGCGTGCAGCCGCGATTCTGCCCGGCTCCTCGCCGCGCAACGGCACCCCTCGATTCCCGTGCTGACGCACGGCCGGCACGTGTCGGCGTCGGAATCCAGGGGGAACCCCACCGTTGCGCACTTCCTCGTCCGGGCCTGCGGCCACGCCACACAGGCCCACCCAAGGAGGACGAGATGGCCACACATCCAAAACGCCGCCCGACAGTCGCCGAGCGCGACGCCCGCAGACGCGAGCAACTCGAACAACTTCAGCTGGCAACGGCTGCGCTCCTCACAAGCGAAGGCTGGCAGCGCTGGCTTCGCACCCGCTCGCGCTTCCACCGCTACTCGCTCGGCAACACGCTGCTGATCGCCGTCCAATGCCCGCACGCCACGCATATCGCCGGCTTTCGCCGCTGGCTGGAACTCGGGCGCTGCGTCCGCAAGGGCGAGAAGGGGATCCGCATCCTTGCCCCGGTTCGCTACCGCACCCATGACCCCGAGCCCGACAAGCACAAGAACGACGACGAGGAGAGCCAGCAGCTGCTCGTCGGCTTCCGGCTAGCAGCAGTTTTCGACGTCTCGCAGACTGAGCTGCTTCCCGGAGTCGACGCGGCACCGCTAGAGCCGCCTAGTCAACCCGTGAGCGGCGACAGCCATGCGCACCTGCTCGCGCCGCTCGAGCAGCACGCAGCCACGCTCGGCTTCGACGTCCAGTACGAGCCGCTGGACGGCCGCTACGGCTATTGCTCCTCCCGCGACGAGCGCATCGTGATCGACAGCGAGCTGCCCACAAACGGCAAGGTCACGACCCTCGTCCACGAGGTCGCGCACGCGCACGGCATCGACTACAAGACCTACAGCCGCCCGGAGGCCGAGCTGATCGTCGAAAGCGTCGCCTACATCGTCTGCGGCAGCAGCTCCGACAGCCCACGCCAACGAGCTGACCTTCGAGCTCTCCGATCCCGGCGCGATCTGGGTCGACTTCCTCGCCAAGGAGCCCGGCGCCGAGATGCGCCTGGGTACGGGGTCGCTGACCTTCCGCTACGGCGACTCCTTCGACGTCGCCAACGAGCTCGAAGCCTACGAGCGGCTGATCCACGACTGCATGCTCGGCGACCACACGCTGTTCACGCGCGCCGACGGCATCGAACGGCTCTGGGAAGTCTCAGCGCCGCTGCTCGAGCAGCCGCCGAAGCCGCTGCCCTACGCCCAGGGATCTTGGGGCCCGGAAGCCATCGACCGGCTCGTCGCCCCCAACCGCTGGCACCTGCCCTACACCCGCGACGCCTAGCAAATGCCAGAAGTCGAACCAGGCAAAAACCCCGACGCTCCGAGTGAGGCCGAGCTGCAAGACGAGTTCCTGCAGGAGAAGCTGCTCGGCGAAGAGGGCGTCCATCCGCGGATGCGCCTCACCCGCGTGCACATCCGTCTCGGGCGCAGGTTCTTCTCGGTCTGGTGGCTGCTCGGAATCGCGACCGTCATGGGGATCGTCCTGGTGGTCGCCGCCAAGCTCTACGCCGCCAGCGGCGACGGTCGCGGATTCCTCGCACGCCACGCCTGCGTCCCGCTCTCCCCGCCAGTGCCGGCGGGCATGCCCGCCTTCGTCCGCTGGACGCACCTACTCACCTTCTTCTTCCTCGTGATCATCGTCCGCTCAGGCCTGCAGGTGCTCGCCGACCATCCCCGCCTCTACACCAAAGTGCACTGCACGCCCGGCCGGGAGTGGCTGCGCTTCCGCGGGCCGGTGCCGACCGACCGCGTCTGGACGGCCAAGGAGGACACGATCACGCTCACCCCGCTGGTCGGGCTCCCGGGCGGCCGGCACACGATCGGGGTCGCACGCCACTGGCACTTCAGCTTCGACATCCTCTTCGTGCTTACCGGCATCGTCTACGCCGCCTTCCTGTTCTCGACGCCGTGGCTGCACCGGCTCCTGCCGACTCATGCCTCGATCGTCCCCGCCGCGGGCTCCTGCACCGTCACCTACCTGAGCCTGCATTTCCCGAGCGGCGCGAGTGGCTACTTCCGTTACGACGCGCTGCAGCAGCTCACCTACTTCGCGGTCATCTTCATCCTCGCGCCGCTCGCGATCCTCACCGGTCTCGCCATGTCCCCTGCGCTCGACAACCGCTACCGCTGGTATCCGCGGCTGTTCGGCAACCGCCAGATCGCACGCTCGATCCACTTCCTCGTCATGGCCTCGTTCGTTCTCTTCTTCCTCGGCCACATGGCTCTCGTCGCCCTGACCGGCTTCGCCGCCAACCTCAACGACATCACCCTCGGCACCAACCACGACAACCTGAACGGATTCGCGCTCTGGCTGCTCGTGATCGCGCTCGTGATCGCCTTCAACGTCTGGGCGGTGCGCTTCTCCTGGACGCACACCCGCGTCCTGCAACGAATCTCGAACGCAACCGTCGGCCGTCTCATGGATCTGCTCTTCGACCACTCCGCGCCCCGCGTCGAATACCGCCGCTCCGACATCAGCCCCTACTTCTGGCCCAACCACGCACGCCTCCCCGACAGCCCGGAGTGGCGCCAGCTCGCCGGCGACGACTTCCGCGGCTACCGGCTCAAGGTGCACGGCCTCGTCGAGAACCCCGTCGAGCTCTCCCTGGCCGAGATCGAAGCGATGCGCAAACAAGCACAGATCACGCTGCACCACTGCATCCAGGGCTGGTCAGGGATCGCCGAATGGGGCGGCCTCCCCTTCAGCACGCTGATCGAGCTCGTGCGACCACTCCCCGACGCGCAGTGGGCGATGTTCTACTCCTTCGCCGCCGGAGGGGAAAGCGGCGGCCGCTACTACGACTCTCACTCGATGCGCGACCTGCGCCACCCGCAAAGCCTGCTCGCCTACGAGATGAACGGCGAACGGCTTCCGGTCCTGCACGGCCGACCCCTACGGCTGCGCGTCGAGAACCAGCTCGGCTTCAAGCACGTCAAATGGATCAGCGAGATCGAATTCGTCCACCACTTCCGCGAACGCTACGCCGGACAAGGCGGCTACAACGAAGACCACGAGTTCTTCGGCTACCGCGACGAGATCTGACCGATGAGCGCCCAGACGAATACCTACCCTGTCACCATCGACGACCGGCAGCCGCTCGCGCAGCTAATCGAGGCCGGCGGCTACGACCAGGTCAACGGCAAGATCACCGAGGCAAGCTTTCCCATGCAGCGAGGTGGCCTGGCCGAGAGGGAGCTGACCCTCGTCCATCTGAGTCGCGTCGCCTCGACCGACGAGGTGGAACACGCGCTCGACGAGCTCAGCCTGCGCTCCGCAAAAATTGAGGAGCTGCTTGCCTTCGGAGCAACCTACCCGCAGGCGCAACGACAGTTCCCGATCGTCGCGCTCGGCTCGATCGAGACCTCCTACCGGCGTCGCCCGTTTCTCTGGGGCTCGCCCCGGGTGCGCCACCTCGACCTGCGCTTCGACGAGAAGATCTGGAGCGGGAACATCCGCTTCCTGACCGTCCGCCGCTAGCGATGCGGCCGCTGGCTTCAGGCCCGTGTGACGCGCGCGGCGACGAGCGTTCGCGCCGTCGCTGCGATCTGGGCACGGTCGATCCCGGCCTGGGCGAGCAACTCGTCCGGCGTGCCCGAGCTCGGCATAACGCGCACGGCGAGCGTGACGATTCGCGGCCGCGAGGTGCTGTCGGCGAACACCTCGAGCACGGCGTCGCCGATCCCGCCCTCGGGATGGTGATCCTCGATCGTGACGAGGGCGCCGGTCGCCTCGGCCGCCTCGAGCAGGGTCTGCTCGTCGATCGGCTTGACCGAGTAGAGGTCGATCACGCGAACCGCTGTTCCTTCCGCGGCCAGCTCGTCGGCGGCGGCGAGCGCCTCGTGCAGCGTGATCCCGGCAGCCACGAACGTGATCTCGTCGACGTCGGAGGTGCGGACGACTCGGGAACCACCGACCGGAAACTCTTCGTCCGCCGCGTACAACACCGGCAAGGACGCGCGCGTCGTCCGCAAGTAGGAAACGCCCGGCTGATCGACCATCGCCTCGACGAGCTTCGCGGTCTGGTTCGCGCAGGACGGGTAGAGGACGGTGCTGCCGTGCACCGCGCGCAGCGCCGCGATGTCTTCGAGCCCCATCTGCGAGGGCCCGTCCTCGCCGATCGAGACGCCGCAGTGCGATCCGACCAAGCGGATGTCGGCGCGACTGACCGCCGCCATCCGAATGAAGTCGTACGCGCGCGAGCAGAACGCCGCGAAGGTCGCCGCGAACGGCACCCAGCCGCGCACCTGAAAGCCGACCGCGGTCGCGACCAGCTGCTGCTCGGCGATGTACATCTCGAAGTAGCGCTCCGGGTGCGCGGCCGCGAACAGCTCTGTGAAGGTCGAATTGCCGACCTCGCCGTCGAGCGCGACGATCCGCCCGTCCGACGCACCGAGCGCCGCCAGCGCCTCGCCGAACGCCCTCCGGGTCGCGACCTCCTCGCCGACCTTCCAGCCCGCCGCGGTCGCTTCTTGGGTCGCGAACCGATGCGGCTGCGCGTCGCCTGCAGGAGCGCTCGGCCGCACCGTCAGATTGTGCAGGCCGCCGAGCTCGCGGATCGCCGCCTCGGGATCGGCGAGCGGCTTGCCGTGGAAGCCGTTTCTGTTCTCGACCGCGCTCACGCCCTTGCCCTTGACCGTGCGCGCGACGATCGCGACCGGCTGCCCGTCGCCCGCCAGCGCCTGCTCGTAGGCACGGTCGATTTGTTCGAAGTCGTGGCCGTCGATCTCGATCGCGCGCCAGCCGAACGCTTCCGCCCGACGAACGTAGGTCGCGGTGTCCCAGCCGTGCATCGTCTCTCCTCGCTGGCCGAGGCGGTTCACATCGAGGATCGCGATCAGGTTGTCTAGCCCCTCGTAGCTCGCGTGGTCGAACGCCTCCCAGATCGAACCCTCCGCCAGCTCGCTGTCGCCGCAGAGCACCCAGACCCGATAGGGCAGCCGATCCAAACGCTTGCCAGCGAGCGCCACCCCGACCGCGCACGGAAGCCCCTGACCGAGCGATCCGGTCGCCACGTCGACCCAGGGAATCTCCGGGGTTGGATGGCCTTCGAGACGGCTCCCCAGCTTGCGGAACGACAGCAGCTCCTCGTCCGAGATCGCCTCCGCCGCCTTGTACAGCGAATAGAGCAGCGGTGAGGCGTGCCCCTTGGAGAAGATCAGATGGTCGTTCAACGGCTCCGCCGGCCGGTCGAAATCGTAGCGCAAGTACTTCGCCAACAGCACCGCCATCAGATCAGCCGCCGATATCGACGACGTCGGATGGCCGGAGCCAGCCGCAGCCGCCGCCCGCACCGAGTCGACACGCAGCTGCTGACCGAGCTCCCGCCACCGCTCATGCTCACTCACCTAACCGCTCCCTTCAGTTCAAGCTCGCGCACGAAACCGCCCTCTACCGTTAGCGTTATCCCGAGACCAAGTCTTACGCAGGCTCGATCGTTTGGCTGACAGTCTCCCGGCGTCGGCGACAAAGGGCCGATGCTAGGCTTCGAGGTCACGGTGGCCTCAGCGATTTCGGTGCCGCGGAGAGATCGCGCGAGCGCCAGCAGTCGGCGCCACGCAGAGTCCACCCTCAACGACACGGGTTGGAGCACGTGCACTACCGACCTCAACACGTTGGTCGGCGACCTGCCTCGACCGGGAGGACCTGGAATGCTGGACGCGAGGACCGCATCGCCGGAGGCCGTTGAGCCTTCCGGGCGGGCGCTCTCAGCACGGGCTGCGCCGCAGGGCTCCAGGCGATGAAGAGGCGGGTGATCGCGTTCGATCTGGACAACACGCTGGCTGACAGCAAGTCTCCACTCGCTGACCAGATGGCGGACCTGCTTGATCGGTTGTTGCTCCGGTTTCAGGTCTGCGTGATCTCGGGCGGGACCTTCGAGCAGTTCCAGAAACAGCTGCTCCACGGTCTCAAGGCTGCGCCGGACACGCTGCGCGCGTTGCACGTGATGCCGACCTGCGGTACCCGCTACTACCGCTTCGACATCGCGACCTGCTCGTGGCAGCTGGTGTACGCCGAGGATCTCACGGCCGCACAGAAGACGAAGATCGTCGCCGCGCTCAACAGCGGAGCTGACGCCCTCGGATATCGCGCTTCACGACTGTGGGGCGCGCAGATCGAAGACCGAGGCAGCCAGATCACGTTTTCGGCGCTGGGACAGGAAGCCCCGATCGCCGAGAAGGAAGCATGGGATCCGGATGGCGGAAAGAAGCGAAAGCTGCGCGACTACGTGGCGAAGCTGATTCCCGATCTCGGGGTTCGCGTCGGCGGCTCGACCTCGATCGACGTCACCAAGCACGGCATCGACAAGGCGTACGGGATCGGCAAGCTGATCGCGTTACTCGACGCGGCGAAGCAGGACGTGATCTTTGTCGGCGACAGGTTGAGCAAGGGCGGCAACGACTATCCGGTCAAGGCGATGGGCGTCGATTGCCTGGCGGTTTCATGCTGGCAGGACACCGCGCTCGTCATCCAGACGATGCTCGGCGTGACCTGAGAGTGACCGGCACATGACAGCCGAGCACGATCAGCGTCCCTGGGGCGAGTACACGGTGCTCGACGAGGCGGCCGACTACAAGGTGAAACGGATCACGGTGCTGCCCGGCAAACGGCTCAGCTACCAACGCCACGCGCGCCGGCAGGAACACTGGCTCGTCGTCGAGGGGGCCGGCCGCGTCACGCTCGACGGCCGCGACTTCGACGTTGTCGCCGGAGCAGCCGTCGACGTCGCCGTCGGTGCGGCCCACCGCATCGCCAATCCGGGCACGGTACCGCTGACGTTCATCGAGGTGCAGCGCGGCGACTACTTCGGCGAGGACGACATCGTCCGTCTCGAAGACGACTTCGGTCGAGCCGGTCCGAAACCGTGACCACGATGAGCAGCAACTTCGACTACGCAGGTCCAACCACGATCACGGTCGGACGCGTCAGTGACCAACCGATCGTGGAGGGCCGGCACCGTGCCCGGGTACGGTCCGATCTTCAACGCGGGTGTGATCCACCACGACGGCCGCTTCCACCTGTTCGCGCGCGGGGTGCGCGACGGCTACCGGCGCAACGACGGACCAGGTGACACCTTCCTCGACTACATCTCCGACGTGCTCGTCTTCACCTCCACCGACGGGCGCACCTACAGCTTCCAGCAACTGCTCGCGGCCGGCTCACCAGACGGCGTCTACGCCTACGAAGACCCGCGCGTCCAACGCGTACGCACCGGCCGCGACGAGCAGTTCGTCATGTCCTACACGGACCTACCTCCCCCGGAGTCGGGGCTTCCCTGGCGGGTTGGGCTACACAAGCTGGCCTACGAGGACGACCGCTTCCGCCTCAACCACAGCTCGGGCTGCCTGACCGGGCCCGAAGGCACCCAGGACAAGGATGCGGTGATCTTCAACCTGCGCGACGGCCGCGTCGGCCTGATCCACCGGATTCACCCGAACATCCAGCTCGCGATCTTCGACGACCTCGATCAGCTCTGGAACCCACCCGCGGGCTACTGGGACGCGCACCTGGCCGACCTCGCGGCGCACACGATCATCGCGCCCGCGGAAGGCGCGCTCGGGGTCGGCGGAGGGGCACCGCCGCTCGAGAGCGAGGACGGCCTGCTGCTCTTCTTCCACGAGCGGGAAAGCGACGGCCACTACGCAACCAAGGTCGCGCTGCTCGACGCCGACACGGGCCGGGTCAGGTCGCTCCTGCCCGACCCGATCATGCGTCCGCAGCTCGGCTGGGAATGCTTCGGCGATATCGACAACATCATCTTCGTCCAGGGCGCCGTCGCGCAGCCCGACGGCACGATCTACCTCACCTACGGTGCTGCCGACTACTGCGTCGGCGGGGCGGTCGTGGCGGCTCGCGAGGTCATCGACGCCCTGCGCGCCGCCGCGTAGACCAACGTCAGGTCGTTTGCGCGCGCGTCTGCGCCTCCAAGCCCGAGCAGACGGCGTCGAACATCCGCACGATGTCTGGGTCGCTGGCTTGCGAACGGCGATAGTTGGCCGATCCAGCCACAGCGCGGAGGCGATCGGCGAGAAGCCGGCGTGCCTCGTCAACGGGCAGCCACCCGTCGGGAACCCAGTTCAACGGAATGTCCTTCGCCAGCGAGCGCACCCGTCCGTCCGGCGCAACACCGAGCGCCACCAGGTGCTTCGCCATCTCGTCGGCCCAGGAGCGCCAGCGCGCTGTGGCGTCGACCAGCCATTCGGCGAGCTCGGCTGCCTCCTCGCCTGTTGCCACCCAGCGAACATGGTCACCGACGACGGCCAGACACAACAAGTCTCGAAGTTCCTCCTGCAGTTCGTCAGCTGTTACATCGCGCATTGAGTCCTCCGCGTCCACGAGGCGCCCTTCCACCTCTTAGCGTCCTCTCGGCCCGAGGTCTTACCGTCGGGCCCCGCCCACCGGGGTAGTTCGGCCGCTGTTAGCGTTAGCCGGTGCGTTCCGCGAGCGATCCGTCCTCTGCGACCGTGAGGAGCGTGACCGGAAGGCTGAAGCGCGCTTGAGCTGCCGCGCCGCTGCCTTCTTCCAGCCAGCCGGGCTTGATCGTCGGGATCGGCGATGACGAGGATCTCGTCGGCGGCGAACGTACGGAGGCATCCTTCGATGGCTTCGAGCGCGTCGGAGCTACCCACGCGAGCCTCGACGTCATCGGGTGGGGGTGGCTTCTGCCGTTCTAGGCAAGCGAGGCTGCGTCGGTCCGGGAATCGTCCTCGGCGTTCGTCAGCCAGTCGAGCCGCGAGATATCGGATGCGGGTGCAACCACAAGCATCTCGGCGTCATCGCCGACACGCCTGCGCACCAGGTCGCGCAGCACACCGTCTGCGACTTCGGTCGTGATCACGACGAGCAGACGGCGCGGCATCGGCTCCTCCTCACTCGCGTGGAGAACCTTCGTTGTCGAGCAGCCGCTGCGGATCGCTGCCGCCGAGCCACTCCTCGGCGGCGGCGTCCGCCGTCCGGTCTTCGACGCTCTCGTCGACGAAACGGCGCTCCGCGGGCTCCTCCGCTCATATTCGTCTCTGCGTTCCGTACCGTCCGCCTTGCGGCGCGCCACGAGACGATTCCAGAAGGTTCTCATCTTGCTCATTCTAGGAAGCGTCCGGCCGTGTCGATTTCCGGTCCGACGGCGAGCGCTACGACTGCGGCCGACGGTTCACGTGGCCGCTCGTGGGTGATGCCTCCGTCGCGGTCCCAGACGAGGTTGATCCGCAGCCGTGGATCCTGGTCGGGGTAGTCGAGTCGCGTGTGCGCGCCGCGGCTCTCGCGCCGTTCCAGCGCGCATTCGAGCGTCGCCCGCGCGGCGAGCAGCGAGCCTTGCAGGTCGAAGGCGTGCGCGAGGTCGGCGTAGCCGGCGAGGTCCGGGCGCACCTCCATCGCCCGGGCTCGCCCGCTGACCTTGTCGAGCCGCGCAACTCCTTCTTCCAGGCCGTCCTCGGAGCGGACGACACCGCAGCACTCCGACATGAGGTCGCGCACGGCCCGCTGAAGCGGGCGCGCGAACTCGTCGCCGCGACGACCGAGCAGCTCGTCGACCTCTTCGGCCGCGGCGGCGATAGCGGCGCGGTCGCGTACCTGAATGTCGAGTGCCGCCGACCAGCGCGCGGCCTCGCTGCCGACGATCCGGCCGAAGACAAGGCACTCGGCAAGTGAGTTGCCGCCCAGGCGGTTGGCGCCATGCACGCCGGTTGCGCATTCCCCGACCGCGTACAGTCCTTCGACGTCGGTCAGGTGCGTCTCGGGCTCGACACGGACGCCGCCCATGGAGTAGTGCGCCGTCGGCGCGACCTCCATCGGCGCCCGGGTGATGTCGAGCATGGCCAGGTCGACGAACTGCCGGTACATGCGCGGCAGGCGGCTGAGCACCGTGTCGCGGCCGAGCTGGGAAACGTCGAGCAGCACGCCGCCATGCTCCGTACCGCGTCCTTCGACGATCTCGGTGTAGATGGCCAGAGCGACGCGATCGCGGGTCGAGAGCTCGAGCCGGTCGGGGTCGTAGCGCTCCATGAAGCGCTCCCCCGCCGCGTTGCGCAGGATCCCGCCTTCGCCGCGCACCGCTTCGGTCACGAGCGTCCCGGCCGACTCCTCGGGAAAGACCATCCCCGTCGGGTGAAACTGGACGAGCTCCATGTCGCGCAGCCGGCAGCCGGCATCGGCTGCCAGCCGCATCGCGTCGCCGGTGTTCTCGTCGCGCCGCGACGACGAACGACGCCAGATCCGCGTGTGCCCGCCCGCCGCGAGGATCACGGCGTCGGCGACGAACACCCAGCGGCTGCCGTCGTCGACGCCGAACCCGTAACACCCAAACGTGCGCCCGTCGTGAACGAGCAGGCGCGTGACGTAGACGTCGTCGCGCACCACCACACCGAGCTCCGCGGCCCGGCGCACGAGCGTGCGCTGAATCTCCCGGCCGGTGTAGTCACCCGCGAAGCAGGTTCGCCTGAACCGGTGAGCGCCGAAGAAGCGCTGCGAAAGCCGGCCGTCCTCCTCACGCGCGAGCTGGGCCCCCCAGCGGACCAGGTCGTCGATCGCGGCCGGCGCCTCGCGGCAGAGGAGCTCCACGCTGCGCGGATCGCCCAGCCAGTAGCCCTCCCGCAGCGTGTCGGCGGCGTGCTGCTCCCAGCTGTCCTCCGGGTCCATCGTGCCGAGCGCCGCGTTGATCCCTCCGGAAGCGAGCACCGTGTGCGCGTCGTCGCGCCGCCGCTTGCCGACACAGAGCACCTGCACGCCGCTCTCCGCGAGCTCGATCGCGGCGCGCAGACCGGCCGCGCCCGTGCCGACGACGACCACACCGGCAGCGACGCGCCGCTCCTCGACCGGCACCACTAAGACTGAGGCTCGCTGGGAGGCGGGACGTTCCGGCGTCCGGCCAACCCTCGTAGGCGCCGCTTCGCCGCGGCGATCATGGCGGCGCGGCGGCTCTGTGCGGCCCGGTAGCGCGGACGGTCCGTGACCGGCATCCGATCCTGGGCCGTCTCGTCGATGTGGCGGACGCCGCGCGGGTTGGTCTTCGGGTCACGCAGCGACGGATGCTCGGGAGGATCGAACGAACGGTACTTAGGGTCAACGCTACGAGGCTCATCGAGATCGATGCCATCCTCGTGGGGTGGGTTCTCGGACATGGTGTACCTCCAGGATAGATAGCGGTAGCGGAACGCCCCTGGCCTCGCGTGCGCTGCATCGTGCAAGCGCCAAGGCTGCGAGCCGACACGGCGCACGTCAGAGCGGCTCCGCGTGCCTGACGATTCCGCCGTCGACGAAGTAGGTCGAGCCGGTCACGTACGACGACCGGCCCGAGGCGAGAAAGAGCGCGACCTCGGCCACCTCTTCGGGGGTTCCCATCCGCTGCAGGGGCACGATCTCCTGCAGCCGTTGAACCTTCGCGGGATCCGCCAGTGTGGCCGCGTTGATCGGCGTCGCGATCGCGCCGGGCGCGATGTTGTTGACCCTGATTCCGAGAGGCGCGAGCTCGAGCGCTGCGTTTCGCATCAGCATGCGTAGCCCGCCCTTCGCCGCCGCGTAGGGCGTGAAGCTCGGAAAGGGGAAGTCCTCGTGGATCGAGGAGATGTTCACGATCGAGCCGCCGCCGCTCTCCTTCATCCTGCGCGCCGCTGCCTGCAAGCAGAGAAACGGCCCCTTCAGGTCGACTGCAAGCGTGCGGTCCCAGCTCGCTTCGTCGACCTCGAGCAGCGGCTGCGATTTCTCGATCCCGGCGTTGTTGACGAGCACGTCGAGACTGCCGAATCGCTCGACGACCTGTGCGATCAATGCCTCGACCGCGGCAGCGTTGGTGACGTCCGCTTCCAGCGCGACGGCCTTCGCGCCCTCGGCGCTTAGGTCGCGTGCGAGCGCCTGCGCGTCCTCGCTGTGACCGAGGTAGTCGATCGCGACCGCAGCGCCCTCGTGGGCGAAGCGCTCCGCGATCGCGTAGCCGATGCCGCTGCCGGCGCCGGTGACGAGCGCGACCTTGCCCTCCAGCTCACGCGACCTCCCACTTCCAGAAGTCATGAGGGCTCGATTCCCCAGGCGGCCGCGAACGACTCGCCCGGCTTGAGGATGACGAGCCCTTCGCCGCTCTGGAACGCATTCGGCGCGCAGGTCATCGGCTCGATGCCGAGGCTGCGCCGGTTCACGTCCGGGGGCGGATCGCCGGTGAAGAGCATCAGATAGCGGTAGTGCTCGTCGAGCCAGAACGTCGCCGCGGTCTCACCGTCCGGCGAAGCGAGTTTCACGCGCGCGCGCCCGTCATCGTCACGCTCGAGGTCGGTATACGCCGTGTCCAGTCTTGTTTTCCCGATCGGTCGCGGCGCCCTGAAGTCGTACTCGGTTCCGTCCACCGGCTCGTCGCCGGTCGGAATCCCCCGATCGTCGCTGATCAGACGCGTACGGCCCGGCGCCTGGAGGACGACGCTGTCGACGGTCGGCGTGCCCACCGTCAGATAGGGATGCGCACCCGCACCGTACGGACACGCGTTCGAGCCCACGTTCGTCGCCGTCGTGCGAACCATGAGACCGTCGGCATCGAGGCGATACTCAACCGCGAGCTGCAACGCGTGCGGATACCCAGGCTGCGGGTGAAGCAGATACTCCATCGTGACGTTCTCGCCACCCTGCTCCGCGACCCTCCAGTTTGCCCAGCGGGCAAGCCCGTGAATCGCGTCCTGCCGCTCAGGCTCGGTCAGTGCAAGCTGCTGCTGCAGGCCCGCGAACTCGTAACGGCCGTCGCGGATGCGGTTCGGCCACGGGACCAAGCACTGGCCCCGCGCGGAGCTGCACATCTCGTCGGCGGAGTAGCCGTCGAGCAACTCGCGCCCGCGAGCGGAGTACGCGCGCAACCCGCCGCCCACCTCCACGATCCAGGCGCGCTGCTCGCCGGACCCGATCTCCACCTGCCGGCCGGAAGGAGCCGTCGAGGTCAGCACCGTTTCGATCAAGCGACGATCACTGCGGTCGCGGTAGCTCGTAGCGAAGGAACAGGTGCGATCCGGTACAACCGCTCCGGTCGCTGTCGGCGTGCAGAGACGGACGCCGTAGCCTATTCCGGCGATCGCATCGACGCCCTCTGGGTGCGCTCGGCGCGGACGGGGATCCGAAACCTCGTTAGGTGCGCTACGAGGAGTCGCCGCGTTTCATGGGCTGCGCTCGTGCGAACTGGATACCGGCGTTTCGCCGTAGGGAATGCGGGTACCTGGGCGAGGATGACGACGAACGTGCGGCCGACGGCTGGAACGGGGGCGGTGCTCGATCC
>JACDCN010000152.1 GCA_013817555.1 Actinomycetota bacterium | reverse complement strand
GTCTGCTCGTGCGTCGCCAGGTCGAGGCGAACGCTCATCGCCGATACGCTAACCGCCTGGCGCGCCGGGTCGGCGCTCTCCGAGAACGAATGAGCAAGCCTTTCGCTTCCACCGGCGACACCACCGAGCAACGCTCGACGCTCGAGGAGCTCGCGCCCGGCGTGTACGCCTTCACGGCACAGGGCGACCCGAACGTCGGCGCCGTGGTCGGGCCCGAGTCCGTCCTCTGCGTCGATGCGCGCGCGACGCCCACTGCTGCCGGTGAGTGGCTAGACGCACTCCGACACGTGACGGACAAGCCCGTCGAATGGCTCGTGCTCACGCACTACCACGCCGTTCGCGTGCTCGGCGCCTCGGCGTTCGAGGCCCGCCATGTCGTCGCGCATTCCGGCACGCACGCGTGGATCCGAGAGCGCGGGGCGCAGGACTGGGAGTCGGAGTACCGTCGCTTCCCGCGACTCTTCCGCGACGCCGGCTCGATTCCCGGACTGACCTACCCGGACGTCTCGTTCGCGGACACGTTGACCCTGGCGCTCGGAGACCGCGACGTGCAGGTGCGCTGGCTCGGAGGCGGCCACACGCAGGGGGACGCCGCCGTCTGGCTGCCGGATGAGAAGGTGCTCTTCGCCGGGGACCTCGTGGAGGCGCGGGCAGCCCCGTACATGGGCGACGCGCTCGTGGCCGAGTGGCAAGCAGGAACGCTCGACCTCATCGAGTCTCTCGGCGCCGAGATCCTCGTGCCCGGGCGCGGGCCGGCGCTCCGCGGAGACGAGGTCGGTCAAGGGATCTCCGAGACGCACGACTATCTGCGGACGATCTTGACGACCGTGCGCGGCGCGCACGCGCGTGGCGCGTCATTGCGCGAGGCGGGCGAGGAGGCGCGAGCGGCGCTCGAGCCGCGCTTCGGCGACTGGTGGATCTTCGAGCACTGCTTCCCCTTCAACGTCGCGCGTTGCTACGACGAGGCCTCGGGGCTCGAGCCGCAGGTGTGGACAGCGGAGAAGGACCAGGAGGTGTGGGCGGCCCTCCAGTCCTGATCGTCGGAGCCGGGCCGATCGGGTTGACGCTCGCGCTCGAGCTCGCGCGCTTCGACGTGCCGACCGTCGTCCTCGACGCAAAGCCGGAGCCCACACGGGAGGGGTCGCGTGCGATCGTCCTTGCGCGCCACGCGCTCGCGACCTTCGTGCGGCTCGACTGCGGCGCGCCGATGCTCGAGAAGGCCGTCGTGCTCGCGCGCGCCCGCACGTACTTCCGAGATACCGAGCTCTTCTGCGTCGAGTTCCCGCGCGAGCGCGAGGGAGAGCTGCCGCGCTTCGTCAATCTCCAACAGACGTACACCGAGGCGGCGCTGTTGGACGAGGCCGCCCGGACGCCGGCGGTCGCGCTTCGCTGGAACGCTCGAGTGAGCGATCTCCGCCAGGACGGGGAAGGCGTGACGGTCGTCCTCGCCGGCGGGGACGAGGTTCGCGGCTCCTACGTCGTCGGCTGTGACGGCGCACGCTCCACGCTCCGCGATCTGCTCGGAGTCGGCTTTCCCGGGCGCAGCCACCACGACCGTTTCCTCATCGCCGACGTGCGAGCGGCGATGCCGTTCCCCCGCGACGAACGGCGCTTCTTCTTCGATCCGCCTCAGAACCCTGGCCGCACGATGCTCGTTCACCCGCAGCCCGACAACGAGTGGCGAATCGACTGGCAGGTGCCGGGGGACACGGACGCCGAGGAGGAGCGGCGAAGCGGGCGGCTCGACGAGCGGATCCGCCGCGTCGTCGGTCACGGCGACTACGAGCTCGCGTGGCTGACCGCCTATCTCTTCCACCAGCGGGTCGCCGACCGCTGGCGCTCAGGCCGCGCCTTCCTCGCGGGCGACGCGGCGCACCTCTTCTCGCCGTTCGGCGCTCGCGGCTTGAACAGCGGTGTCGAGGACGCCGTCAACCTCGGGTGGCGGCTGGCGCTCGTGCGAGCCGGCGACGCGGACGATCGGCTCCTCGACGGATACGAGCTCGAGCGTAGGTCCGCCGCACTCGAGAACCTCCGCGTGACTACCGCGACGATGCGCTTCATGGCACCGACCACGCCACTCCACCGTCTGGCGCGCGAGGCGATCCTTCGCGGAAGCCTCCGCAGCGCGCTTCTGCGGCGCCATGTGAACAGTGGCCGGCTCGCGGAGCCGGCGGTCTACGGCGACAGTGATGGCGTCATTGGGCGTCCGCTACCCCTGGAGATTCCGACACGCCCTCTCGTGCATAGCTTCGCACTGGCGCGGCTTCATCGTCGCGACGTGCTCGTGCGTCCGGATCAATACGTCGCCCGGTGGCTGGAAGGCGACGCCGAGGCCGCGGTCGCCGAAATCCTGCGGGCGCCGAGTGGCGCGCCATAGCTGAGCAAACCAGTGGAGAGCCAGCTTCACAAGAGCCGAGGGGCTTCGACAGTAGTTTCGCGAGGGCGGGCGAAAGCGCGTTACATCATCGAGTGAACCTGTCTCCAATGGTTTCCGCAATCGACAACACGCGACGCGAATTCTTGGATCAGAAAATCTCACGATCACCATGGACATTTGGCTTGAACATGCGGCTGAATCGGCGTTTTCGTAAATAGAGCGGCGGACTTCTAATCCGCGAGTCGGAGGTTCGAATCCTCCCAGGCGCGCTGCACTCCCGGCCTGGGCTATCAGATCAGGCGAGGCGCTTGCCTTCGACGGTGACTTGCGGCCGCCGGCTTCGTCGAGCTCCGACTCTGACCCCGCGCCGATTATCCTCAGCGCGTGACGTACGTCCCGGCGGACGGTCGCTACGACCACATGCTCTACCGCCGAAGCGGGCGCAGCGGGCTCCAGCTCCCGGCGATCTCACTCGGGCTGTGGTGGAACTTCGGCGCTGACCGCCCGCTCGAAACGAGCCGCGCGATCGTCCGCCGCGCCTTCGATCTCGGGATCACGCACTTCGACCTCGCGAACAACTACGGGCCGCCGTACGGGTCAGCGGAGGAGACCTTCGGCCGCCTTCTCGGCCAGGATCTCCGTCCCTACCGCGACGAGCTCGTCATCTCCACGAAAGCGGGGTGGGACATGTGGCCGGGCCCGTACGGGGAGGGGAGCTCGCGCAAGTACCTGCTCGCGAGCCTCGACCAGAGCCTCGCGCGCATCGGTCTCGACTACGTCGACATCTTCTATTCGCACCGCTTCGATCCGAAGACCCCGCTCGACGAGACGATGGGCGCGCTCGACTCCGCGGTTCGCTCGGGAAAGGCGCTCTACGCCGGGATCTCGTCCTACTCGGCGGAGCAGACTGGCGAGGCAGCGGCGATCCTCGGCGAGCTCGGCACTCCCCTGCTTATCCACCAGCCCTCATATTCGATGCTAAATCGCTGGATCGAGCCGGATCTTCTCGGCGTCGTCGGCGAGCTCGGCGTGGGCTGCATCGTCTTCTCGCCGCTCGCGCAGGGGATGCTCACGGACAAGTATCTGGACGGGATTCCCGAGGGCTCACGCGCCAGTCGGCCGAGCTCACTTTCGCCGGACAGGCTCTCGGAGGAGACTCTGACGAGGATTTGCGCGCTGAACGAGATCGCGTCGGGACGCGGGCAGACGCTAGCTCAGATGGCGCTGGCGTGGACGCTGCGCGACTCGCGTGTGACCTCGGCGCTCATCGGCGCCTCGAGCGTGGCCCAGCTCGAGGACAACGTCGCGGCACTCGACCGCCTCGACTTCGGCGAGGACGAGCTGGCCGAGATCGACCGCTACGCGACCGACGCCGGCATCAACCTCTGGGCGAAGTCGAGCGAGACCTGAGAAACAGCCGGCCTCCGAACTCTAGGAGAACACGTTCCGCTCGAGATTCGCGAGCACCGCCTCCCAGCCCTGAGCGTGCATGTCGCGGATCTGCTCGCTGGCGAAGCCGCTGTGCGTCAGCCTCACGAGCGTGCCGTCGCCGTCCTCCAGGAATTCGACGACGACGAGCGTGCTCTCGCTTCCCGCCATCGCCGGCTCGGGACCTTCCTCCCAGCCCCACGTGTACGAGAGACGCTCCGGTGGGCTGATCTCCTTGTACTCGCCGCTCACCGTGTGCAGCTCGCCTTCGTCTGTGCGCATCGAGAGCCGGTACCTGCCGCCTTCGCGCGCGTCGACCTCGGCGAGCGGCGTTCCCCACGTAGGGGCCGCAGCCCACCAGCGCTTGAGTACCTCCGGGTTCGTCCACGCGTCGAAGACCTGGTCGCGCGGCGCCGCGTAGCGATGCTCTAGCTGGAGTGCGGTCTCCTGCCCGATCTCGGTCATTCCTGGACCTCCTGTCGTTTGTTGGTTTCTGCGAGGTGCCGCTCGACGGCCGCGAACTTTGCCTCCCACAGCGAGCGATGTAGCTCGAGCCAGTCGGACGCCTCGCTGAGCGCCCGAGGCTCGAGTCGCAGCACATGCGTCCGCCCGGACACGGTCCGGCGGATGACGCCGGCGTTCTCCAACACCCTCAGGTGCTTCGTCACGGCCGGCTTCGAGACGCCGAGCCCGCGCGACGCGTCACCGACCCGCGATGGCCCGGTAACGAGCCGCTCGACGATCGCCCGCCGCACTGGGTGGGAGAGAGCGAGGAAGCTGCGATCGAGTTCCGCCTGTTTGTTCACCTAAAGGTGAACTATACGGGATTCGAACCTATGCCCGGCGGTTGCGCCGTGTCTGCCACGACTCGTAGTTCAGGTTCTTGCGCACCGTCGAGCCGTACGCTTCCGGGGCGAGCTTCGGCGCGGCCTCGTCGAGCAGGTCCGCCTCCTCGTCGAGCCCGCTCTCGCGCAGATCGCCGACCATCCTCAGCACTTCGCCTTCGACCGCCACCGCGTCAACGTCGCCACCTCGCGCGCCCAGTGCCGCGTCGTGCTGGTGTGCGCCCCGCGCCTGCTCGATGCGGACTGCAAGTCGGTCGAGCAGATGCGGCTGGTGAACGCGGTCTGCCGCTTCGTCGAGCTGGCGCGCGAAAGCTGACACGAGTCGGCACAGTGCTGTGATCGCTCTTCTGTCATGCTTTTTGTATGACAAATCCTGCTACAGTCTTCGCCTTGCCCGAGCGAGCCATCTCCGTCCGCCTCGACCAACGAGCGCAGCGAGCGCTCGACACACTGGTCGAGACCGGTCTCTCACAGTCCGAGGCGATCCGGCAGGCGCTCGTCCAAACCGCTTCTCGTCGCCGTGACGAGCTGCTCAGGGAGGAGTCGCGACGTGTTGCGGCTGATCCCGAGGACCGCGCTGAAAGCGCTGCAGTCTTGGCGTTCATGGAGGCGCTGGGTGCGCCATGGCCTGACGATGCAGAAGGGTGACCTCTTCAGAGCACGACTGCCGAAGGACGCGATCGGCCACGAGCAACGCGGGGTGCGCTACGCGGTTGTTCTCCAGGCGAGCGAGCTCGAGCTCTCGACGGTGATCGTCGCGCCGACCTCCACTCGCGCGCTGGCTACGTCGTTCCGGCCCGAGATCCAGGTCGTTGGCCAACGCACGCGCGTACTGACCGAGCAGCTCAGAACCGTCGACCGCCGGCGTCTCGGCGAGCCCGTCGGGCGCTTGACCTGGGAGGAGCTCGAAGAAGTCGACCGCGCGCTCGAGACCGTGCTCGGCCTCGCACGCTGAGTTCTCGCATCTTTCGCGTCATGAGCCGTCGTCCAGCGGGTAAGAC
>JACDCN010000151.1 GCA_013817555.1 Actinomycetota bacterium | reverse complement strand
AGAACTCCTCGGCCTCGGTCACCGACATCGCGAGCACCTCGGCGATGTTCCGGCCGCCCAGCGTGTACTCCAGCACCGACGCCTGGAACCGCTTCCCCTCGCACTCCTCGCAGGTGGATTCGACGGTGGCCATGACGCCCAGGTCGGTGTAGATGACGCCGGCGCCGTTGCAGGTGGGGCAGGCGCCCTCGGAGTTGGAGCTGAAGAGCGCCGGCTTCACGCCGTTGGCCTTCGCGAACGCCTTGCGGATCGGGTCGAGCAGTCCGGTATACGTCGCCGGGTTGCTCCGTCGCGAACCGCGGATCGCACCCTGGTCGATCACCACCACGCCGTCGCGGCCGGCGACCGAGCCCTGGATCAGGGAGCTCTTGCCGGAGCCGGCGACGCCCGTGAGCACGCAGAGCACCCCGAGCGGGATGTCGACGTCCACGTCCTGGAGGTTGTGCGTCGAGGCTCCGCGGACCTCCAGCGTGCCGGAAGGCGAACGAACCGACTCCTTGAGGGTCGCCCGGTCGTCGAGGTGGCGGCCGGTCGTGGTGTCACTGGTCTGCAGACCCTCCAGGGTGCCCTCGAACACCACCTCGCCACCGGCGGTTCCGGCGCCGGGGCCGAGGTCGACGACGTGGTCGGCGATGGCGATGGTCTCGGGCTTGTGCTCCACGACGAGCACGGTGTTGCCCTTGTCCCGCAGCTGCAGCAGCAGGTCGTTCATCCGCTGGATGTCGTGGGGGTGCAGGCCGATCGTGGGCTCGTCGAAGACGTAGGTGACGTCGGTGAGCGAAGAGCCGAGGTGGCGGATCATCTTGGTGCGCTGCGCCTCTCCCCCGGACAGCGTGCCCGCCGGCCGGTCGAGGGAGAGGTAGCCCAACCCGATCTCCGCGAACGAGTCGAGGAGGTGTTGCAGCCCGGTGAGCAGCGGGGCAACCGAAGGCTCGTCCAGGCCCCGGACCCAGTCGGCCAGGTCGCTGATCTGCATCGCGCAGACGTCGGCGATGTTCTTCCCCTCGATCTTCGACGACCGGGCCTCCGGGCTGAGCCGGGTCCCGTCGCACTCGGGACAGGTCTGGAAGGTCACCGCCCGCTCCACGAAGCGGCGGACGTGGGGCTGAAGGGCATCGACGTCCTTGGAGAGCATCGACTTCTGGATCTTGGGGATGACGCCCTCGTAGGTAAGGTTGACCCCCTCGACCTTGATCTTGGTCGGCTCCCGGTAGAGCAGCTTGTGGAGCTCCTTCTTGGTGAACTTCGCGATCGGCTTGTCCATGTCGAAGCCGGCGCCACTGAAGATGCGGCCGTACCAGCCGTCCATGCTGTAGCCGGGGATCGTCAGCGCACCCTCGCTGAGCGACTTGTCGTCGTCGTACAGCGCGGACAGATCGAAGTCGGTGACCGAGCCCATGCCCTCGCAGCGCGGGCACATGCCGCCGAGCCGGTTGAAGGTCGCCTTCTCGGCCTTGGTCTTGCCGCCCCGCTCGATGGTGATCGCACCGCTGGCCTTCACCGAGGGGACGTTGAACGAGTACGCGTTGGGCGAGCCGATGTGCGGCTGCCCGAGCCGGCTGAACAGGATGCGCAGCATGGCGTTGGCGTCGGTGGCGGTGCCGACGGTGGAGCGGGGGTTCGCGCCCATCCGCTCCTGGTCGACGATGATCGCGGTCGTCAGGCCTTCGAGTAGGTCGACCTCCGGCCGCGAGAGCGTCGGCATGAAGCCCTGCAAGAAGGCGCTGTAGGTCTCGTTGATCATCCGCTGCGACTCCGCGGCGATCGTGCTGAACACCAGCGAGCTCTTGCCCGAGCCGGAGACGCCGGTGAACACCGTCAGGCGGCGCTTCGGGATCTCGATGCTGACGTCCTTGAGGTTGTTCACGCGCGCGCCCTGCACGCGGATCAGATCGTGGCTGTCGGCAACGTGCAGCGCAGGCGCCTGCATGTCCGTCCTCGTGGCCTTGCTCATCGTGCCTCCTTCTGTCAGCGCAGCTCCTGGATGCGGACCATGTTGCCCGCGGGATCGCGGAACGCGCAGTCGCGAACGCCGTACGGCTGCTCGGTCGGCTCCTGGACGACCTCGGCGCCGCTGGCCTGCACCCGCTCGAAGGTGCCGTCGAGGTCCCTGGTGGCCAGAAGGATGCCGGCGTAGGTGCCCTTGGCCATCATCTCGGCGATGGTGCGGCGCTCGTCGTCGGTGATGCCGGGGGTTGCGTCCGGCGGGTACAGGACGATGGACGTTCCGGGCTGGTCGGCAGGGCCGATCGTGATCCAGCGCATCCCGCCGTACCCGACGTCGTTGCGAACCTCGAAACCGAGCGTGTCGCGGTAGAAGGCCAGGGAGGCGTCCGGGTCGTCGTGCGGGAGGAAGCTCGCGTGAATCGTGATGTCCATGTCAGTGATTATATGTGCGGCTCGGGGCCTACACTTCTCGATTCCTGATCGGTCTGGTCACCTGTTTCGCCACGCAGGACGGCATCCCCGCCGTCGCGCGCGCCGCCTGGCGCCGATAGACGCTGGGGGGCACACCGACCAGCTCGGTAAAGCGAGTGCTGAAGGTGCCAAGTGACGAGCAGCCGACCTCGAAACAGACCTCGGTGACGCTGAGGTCGCCACGACGCAGCAGCGCCATCGCGCGCTCGATGCGCCGCGTCATCAGATAAGCGTACGGCGACTCGCCGTAGGCGAGCCGGAACTGGCGACTGAGGTGCCCGGCCGACATGTGCGCGCCGCGGGCGAGCGCCTCGACGTCCAGCGGCTGCGCGTACTCCCGGTCGATCCGGTCGCGGACGCGGCGCAGCCGCGCGAGGTCGCTCAGGTGCTGCGCTGCGGCTGGTCTGCTGGTCACCTGCGTGATCATGCCACGTCGCACCGGAGTGCTCAAGTCCGTTGACGTAGTGTATCCGGGGTGATCCTTCGTTGCGGCTGGGTCAGGCCGGCGTGCGCGTCGGAGGTGACCAGCTTCACCCCGATCAGGCCTCGGGCGAGGACGTCGAGCCCGAGGTAGCGAAGGCCTGCGGTACGGGTACTTCTGGGACGAGATCCCTTTCATGAACTTGCTGTGGGTCAATGAAGGATTGAGGGGCACAGGCTTGGGCACCGGGCTGATCTCGTTCTGGGAAGAGCAGATGCGCGAGTCGGGCTACGAGATGGTGATGACTTCGTCGCTCTCCAACGAGCGAGCGCAGCACCTCTGCCGCAGGCTCGGCTACAAGGATTGCGGCTCGTTGCTGATGCCAGAGGAACCGCTGGAGATCCTGTTCTGCAAGAGGCTTACCTGATGAGGAGTGGTGGAAGGGATGCCCTCGGCGCCGAACTGCTCGGCCAGGTGGAAGAGCAAACCCCGCTCGGCGCATTCGAGGTGCTCCATTAGAGCTCCCCGCCGAGCGCGGCTTGCTTTGTACGGCACAGAGCCGTACAATTGGGAGAATCGGTCTACGATCTGAGGAGTGAGAGCGATGGCTAGCAAGTCACGAAGCGGCAGGCTCGAGTTGCGCGTCGCGCCGGATGAGAAAGAGGTTATCGACCGGGCGGCGGCGCTCAGTGGGAGCAACACGACGGATTTCGTTCGGAGCACGATGCTCGCTGCTTCGCGGGAGGCGATCCGGGCGCACGAGGTTATAGAGTTGACGACCGAAGGCAGCCGTATCTTCGTCGAGGCGCTCATGGATCCCTCGGAGCCGAACGAGAACCTGCGCGACCTGGCGAGGGGGTTCGGCGAGATTCCTGCTCCCTGATCCTTGGACGAGCGTTACAGGTTCGAGTCGCTCGGAGGGCGACATCTCAGGCTCCGGGCGGCTTTCTCTTGCGGCGAGGATGCCCTGGACCGGTATTTGCGCGAGCGGGCGCGCCGGGAGATGGAGCAGCGGGTCGCTGCGGTCAGGGTCCTCTACGATAGCGAAGAAGACCGGCTCGCCGGCTACTACACGCTGAGTGCCATAGCAGTCGAGCGCACCGACCTCCCTCACGAGATCACGCATCGCGTCGCGAAGTACCGTGTCTACCCAGCCACCCTGATCGGCAGGCTAGCCGTAGACCAGAGGTACCAAGGCGAGCGGCTTGGAGGTCGGCTGCTCCTGCATGCCCTCGACCGCGCGCTCGCCACCTCGCGCGATGTCGCCTCCGTGGCCGTCATCACCGACGCCAAGGGCGAGGAGGCGCAATCCTTCTACGAGCATTACGGTTTCCAACGGCTCCCAACAGAACCCTACGGTCGCCGTCTCTTTTTGCCGATGGGAACCGTCGAAAGGTTGTTTACGGGACGATAAGCGTAGCCTCAAGACCTCCCGTCGATCGGGAGAGTGCTTCGAGCTGTTCTGGTGATGCTACCCTCCTGCGGCCGGCGCTCGGGCTCGCGCAAGCTTGACCCGACCGGCAAGGGAGCTCCTCCCGACGAGTAAGACCACGTTCCCAAAAACGTGGCGCAGCACGCCGGTAGTTCGGCGCTTACCATAGTAGGGGATGAGCGGCGACCAGACAGGCCAGTCGACCTCGGTCTACTCTTTCGGGGAAACGGACCTGGCGGCCGAACGCCTCCGGGTTGTCTCTGAGGTCTTCGATCCGACCAGCGAGGCTTTCGTCTCCGAAAGCGTGCGAGTCCGTCCACGGCTGGCTCTCGACCTGGGGTGCGGCCCCGGCTTTACCACGCGGCTTCTCTCTCGCATAACGAGACCGGAGAGGACCGTAGGCATGGACCGTTCGGAAGCCTTCTTGCGCCGGGCGAGAGCGAGCTCCGCCGGGAGAGAGGACTATGTCGCCGCTGATGTTACGGCGGTGCCTCTGCGGATAGCGGGCATCGGCGAGCGGCCGGATCTGATCTACGCCCGGTTCCTCGCACCTCATCTTCCACAGCCGGAGCAGGCGATCTCCGAGTGGGCTAAAGAGCTCGAAGCAGGCGGTCTCTTGCTCGTCGAAGAGGTGGACAGCATAAGCACGGAGGTTGCGGCGTTCGACGAGTACCTGAAGATAGTCTCGGAGGTACTTGCCCAACACGGCAATGAGCTGTTCGTCGGCGCCCGTCTCGCTACTACCCGACGGGACGATGACCTGCGGATAGAAGTCAATCGCGCAGCGGAGGTGCTCCCGAGTACCGGACAAGCCGCGAGGATGTTCTCTATGAACTTGCCCAACTGGCGTCACGACCCTTACGTGGATGCTACATATCCTCCGGACAAGTTGACGTGGTTGGCCGCCGAGCTAGATGGACTCACCCACGTTGCGCAGACGGGACAGATCGTCTGGCAGATGCGCCAGATCTCTTTGCGCCGCCATCCAGCGTAGGAACCGAAACGTCTAGTGCCGCATCTATTTCCCGCGGAGGCAGCTCAAGGACCCACGAACTCAGGACGCATGGCTGGAGCAACCTTGGCAGTGTTTCGTGGCTGGGGAGCGACCAGGGGGACGCTACTCCCGGGCACTGGACAAGGCCCCGCACGGCGGGAACACGGCGAGGCTAACGGGCGCCAGGCCGCGTAGGTCTCCGCGAGCTCCTCGTACGCCCGTCGGGCCAACGGCTCGGTGTGTCCTTCTTCGGTCATCGCCAGGCGTATGGTAACGCGTCCTCGAAGCCGGTTCGACGGGACGTCCGGAGAGTGCGCCGGACGTCCCCGTATGGCATCCTTCTCTGCCCACGGCGCCGAGACGAGGGTGCGAGGAGCAGACTCAGGAG
>JACDCN010000010.1 GCA_013817555.1 Actinomycetota bacterium | reverse complement strand
TCCGCTATCGGGCGCCGCTCCCAGTCGAGGGCTGGAACGCCCAGATCTCGCTGATGACCGGGATGGGCGCCGCCGAGCTCATGCTGGACGCCCGAGTTGGCGTTCTGCGCACGCTACCGAAGGCAGACCGCGGAGCCGTCGCTCGCCTGCGGCGAACGGCGAATGCGCTCGAGATCCCCTGGCCCGAGGACGTGACGTACGCCGACCTGGTCCGCGAGCTCGATCCACGGTTGGCGATGCACGCCGCGTTTGTCTCCGAGTCGACCGTCCTCCTCCGCGGCTCGGGATACCGCGCCTTCGACGGCACACCGCCTCACAAGGCCGTGCATGCCGGCGTCGCCTCGACGTATGCGCACACGACGGCGCCCCTACGACGACTCGTCGACCGCTACGTCGGCGAGGTGTGCGTCGCCGTTTCGGGCGGCGCGGCCGTGCCGGAATGGGCGCGCGCGGCGCTGCCGGACTTGCCCGATACGATGGACGTCTCGAACCGGCGCGCCCAGCAGTACGAGTCCGGGATCGTCTCGACCGTCGAGGCGGCAGTGCTCGAGCCCAGCGTCGGCCAAACGTTCCAGGCGGTCGTCGTGGATGTCGACGAGCACGACGGCGGCGGCACCGTCCAGCTGAAGGAGCCGGCGGTCACCGCCCGCTGTGAAGGCGACGACCTGCCGTTGGGCGAGCGGGTCGACGTCACGCTCGAGGTGGCCGACGTCACGAAGCGCCTAGTCCGGTTCGCCGCCCTCGCGCCAGACCGGACCTGACAGCAGCCACGACGCGCGCGTAGCTTCAGCGGGCCGCGAAGACGCGTCGCGTGCCCTCGATCCCCTTCAACTCCTGCTCACCCCGGTCCTCGAACTCCAGGCCGGAACCTGCGACCAGGTCACGTGTCGTCGCGCTCACGAGCACGTCGCCCGCCCCCGCGAACGACATGATCCGAGCTCCCACGTGAACAGCGATACCGCGAGGCTTGTCACCGGCGCGACGCTCGACCTCACCCGTGTGCACACCGGCTCGCACGTCGAGCCCGAGCACATGCAGCCCCGCGCGGATCTCGAGAGCGCAGCGAATCGCCCGCGCAGGGCCGTCGAAGACCGCGAGAAAACCATCGCCGGCCATATCGACCTCCTCACCGGAGAAGCGCGTGAGCTGACGACGGACCACCTCGTGATGCGATCCGAGAAGAGATGCCCAGGCCGCGTCGCCGAGGGACTCCACTCTCTCGGTCGACCCGACGAGGTCGGTAAAGAGAATCGTCGCGAGGATCCGATCCGACGCGGGCGCCGGGCGCACGCCCGTGAGGAACTCCTCGACCTCGTCGACAATCTGATCCGGATCGTGCATGGGCACATGGTCTTCCCCCCCGAGCTCGACGAAGCGGGCGCCTGGAATCCGCGCGGCGACGTAACGACCCTCCTCGACTCGCGCGTCGCGATCACCCTGGCGGTGGAGGACGAGGGTCGGGCACTGGACGGAAGGGAGAAGCTCACGTACGTCGGCCTGCGAGTTCATAAGGATGAGGTCACGTGCGCCGGCCGGACTGAGAGCGGCGCGGCCGCGGCGGTGAAACCACGTGGCCATCGCTGGCTCGGCGTTGGGAGCCATCGTCGAGAGATCGACGTTCTCACCCCAGGTCGCCTCGAGCTCGCGGGCCTCTCGGGTCCGCTCCTCCTTGGTTGGCGCCCACGGATAGTCGTCGTCGGGGTCGCTGCGCTTCGCATACGTTCCGTACAGAACGAGCGCCCGTGCCCGCTCGGGATAGGTCGCGGCAAAGAGCACGCACAGCGGTCCACCCTCCGAGTATCCGAAGAGGGCGGCTTGCTCGCTTTCAGTCGCATCCATTACTGCTCGCACGTCGTCCATACGACTTTCGAAGTCGGGCAGCCCTACTCCTCGGTCCGAAAGTCCGGTGCCACGCTTGTCGAACCGGATCAGCCTCGCGAAGGACCCGAGCCGCTCGAGGAAATGGGCGTGCGCCGGGTACTCCCAGTCGACCTCGAGGTGCGAGAAGAATCCCGGGACAAGCACGAGATCGAAGGGTCCTTCGCCGGTGACCTGGTAAGCGACGTTGATGTCGCCGCTTCGCGCGTACCGGATCGGCGCGGTCATGGTGCGAGCTCGCGGAAGCGGAAGCAGTCGACCGTGTGGTCGTTCACCATCCCGACGGCCTGCATGAACGCGTAACAGATCGTCGGGCCGACGAAGCGGAAGCCGCGGCGCTTGAGATCCTGGGAGAGCGCTCGGGAGAGGTCGGTCTCCGCGGGAAGCTCGGAGAGAGCACGCCGGCGCCCGACAATCGGCTTGCCGTCGACGAACCGCCAGAGATAAGCGTCGAAGGTCCCGAGCTCCTTCTGTACGTCGAGCACGCGAGCGGCGTTGTTCACCGCGGACTCGATCTTGAGCCGGTTGCGCACGATCACTGGATCTGCGACGAGTCGTTCGACCTCCCTCGGCCCGAAGCGCGCGACGATCTCGAGGTCGAAGCCGGCGAATGCCTGGCGATACCCCTCGCGCTTGCGCAGGATGGTGAGCCACGAGAGCCCCGCCTGCGCGCCCTCTAGCGTGAGCATCTCGAAGAGGTGGCGGTCGTCGTGGGCCGGAGCGCCCCATTCCTCGTCGTGGTAGACGAGCATCTCCTCGTATCGGCCGGAAGCCCACTCGCATCTCGTGACAGCCACGATGGATAGGATCGCACGCGATGCGCCGAGCACTCTTTGCGATCGCCCTCCTCACCTTGGGAGCCGGCTGCGGCGGAGACGACGAGCCTTCCGCGTCGGGCAACGGAGAGTGCGAGAGCGTGGAAGCGCCGGCTGCCCGCGAGCCCGGCACGCTTACGGCGCCGACCGACCCGCTCGACAGTGGCACGAGCTACGGGCTCGTGTTCGAGACGACTTGCGGGACATTCACGGTCGGGCTCGACACCGAGCTCGCGCCGAACACCGCGGCGTCCCTCGTCGCTCTCGCCCGCGACGGCTTCTACGACGACACTGTCTTCCACCGCATCGTGCCCGACTTCGTGATCCAAGGCGGCGACCCCACCCAGACGGGCACCGGCGGGCCCGGGTACAAGACGGTCGATGCCCCGCCCGCCGGCTCCAAGTACGTGAAGGGAGTCGTCGCGATGGCGAAGTCCCAGGTGGAGGCGGCGGGAACCTCGGGCAGCCAATTCTTCGTCGTCACTGGCGACGACATTGGGCTACCGGCCGACTACGCGATCGTCGGAGAGGTCACCGAAGGGCTCGACGCGGTGGAACGGATTGGCGCGCTCGGCGGCCCCGACGAGCGGCCCACCCAGCCGGTTGTGATCACGAGCGTCACCGTCACCGAGAGCTAGATGAAGATCGCCGCGGTCGTCCTCGCCGCCGGCGAGGCGACGCGCTTTGGCGCCCCCAAGCAGCGCCTCCTTCTTCCGCGGGTGCTCGAACGCCTGGTCAGGGCTCCGATTGACGAGATCGTCGTCGTCGAGGGCGCGTACGAGCTCGAGCTGCCCAGTGACACAGTGTCACAAGGTATTCCCGTACGGCTCGTCGAGTGTCCACACTGGATGCAAGGGCCTGGAGCATCGCTTCGCTGCGGGCTCGAAGCGCTTGCGGACGACGTCGATGCTGCGGTGGTCGTCCTTGCCGACGGGCCTGATCTCTCGCCCGATGCCGTCGAGCGCGTACTCGGTATCTGGGCGGAGAGCGGGGGGATCGTCGCGGCGTCCTACGAGGGCGAACGCGGTCACCCCCTCGTGATCGGCCGGGCGGAGTGGACTGCTGTCCCCGACGAAGGTCTCAGGGAGCTCCCCGTAAGACTCGGCCCCTGCGACGACCTCGGGTCGCCGGGAGACATCGACACGCCGACGGACCTGAGAGAAAACTAGGCGGTCGCGTCGAGCCCGCGAAGCTGCTCGAGCTTCGCCATGAGACCGGGCGGCATCCGCTCGACCGCGCTCAGCTTCACGTACCGACGCAACGTCTCTTCGAATCGATAGCGGCGCCGGCAGTAGTCGCAATCGCCGAGGTGCATCTCGGCCTCGGCCCACTCTTCGTTCGTAAGCGTCCGGTCGAGAAAGTCCTGGAGAATCTCCTCGCAGCGATCGCAGGGCTCGAGCGTCATGTGAGGGCCTCCTCGGCGAGCTTCTGTTTCAAGGCCCGCCTTCCACGGTGCAGACGGGACATGACTGTACCAATCGGCACATCGAGGATCTGCGCGGCGTCCGCGTAGGTGAAGTCGCCAATGTCCACGAGAACGACCACCTCGCGAAACTGCGGCGAGATCTCCGAGAGCGCAGTCACGACGGAATCCTGTGACAGCCGCTCGACGACCTGCTCCTGCTCCAGCGCCTCCTCGCCGGCCGTCGAGGCCAGTTTGTTGGCGAGGTAGTAGTCCGTCTCCTCGAGCGGCTGCGTCTGCGGGGTGCGCTGAATGCGCCGGCCGCGGTCGACGTTGAGGTTCGTCAGGATTCGGAGCAGCCAGGCGCGCATGTTCGTCCCAGGGGTAAAGGAGCGCCAGCTCCGAAAGGCCCTCGCGTACGTCTCTTGCACCAGATCTTCCGCCTCCTCGCGAGATCCGACCAGCCGTCTCGCCACGCGATAGACCTGATCCGCGAGCGCGAGCGCCTCTTCCTCGAAGCGGGCCCGGTCGCGAGCTTCCGCCGCGATCCGCTTCGCTTCGGTGGCGGCCTCGACCTCGCTCACCGGCCTACCGTACCGTTCTCTCTACGGGAGGCTGCAACGAGGCACGAGAGTCGGCTATTCCCCGACGGGTGCGGCTTCCCGGAACCCCGCCTTGGACAGCACGGCCAAAATCTCGTCCCTCGAGGTGCGATCCGCGTCCCAGGACACCGTCACGTCTCCGACGAGGTTGGCGTTCGCGGACTCGAGACCTTCGAAACCCTGGAGAGCGACCGCGAGCCTCCCAACGCAGCGCTCGCAGCGGATCCCGCTGACGTGGAGCGTCTCCGTCACGGTCGGCATCAGCGCGATCGTACCCTCGGTTAGCGGGCGGCCTTGCCCTTCACTCCATGGACGGGCCGCCCTGCTGCCTCCCAGGCGTAGTAGGAGGCGCTCGGCCCGAACCCGCTCTCGTAAGGGACGATCCGCGGGTTCCTGCTGACCTCTTTCGCGCGTTGCGCGTGCCAGAGGAGATTCGGATCGTCGCGCTCCTCCCAGACGAGAACCAGGTGCGCTGCGGTCATGAAGTCGGCGACGAATGAACAGCCGGGAGCAGGACACGGAAAGGGATCCGTGCGCACGCAGAACCAGCCGCTGTGATCGGCGCTGTCGTCGTCGTCCCACAGCTCCTCGTCGGACTCCAGTTCGAAATCGGAGAAGACAGCTGCGCCACGCCGGGGCTCCGGGTCCACGGTGGCCACAATAGCCACGTGGCTGTAACGCCTTCACGCGATATCGCAATCGTCCTCTCCGGGGGCGGGATCAACGGCGTCCTGCTCGAGCTCGGCTTTCTCATGCGCCTGCGCGAGAGTCCGGTGTGGCCACGCGTGGGATGGATCTACGGAACCTCGGCAGGCGCCCTCTCGGGAGCGATGGCCGTCGTCGACCGGCTCGACGAGCTCGAGGAGTTCGCGCTCGGCCTGCAGCCCGATGACGTCTTCCGCCCGCGACGCATGTGGCAATTCCCCGGAGGCCTCCACGACTACACGCTTCCGCAGACGATCGCCGAGCGACTCGACGGCGGTGACGAGCTGGGGTCGGCGGTGGTGGCATCCGAGATCGAGCTAATCGTCTTCGCGACCGACGTGAGCGTCCCCCTCGACGAAGACGACTCACAGGACTTCGAGCTCGTCTACCCGGCGCACTCCACCTCCGCGGAGACGATGGGGAAGGCGATTCTCGCCTCGGCGGCAGTGAGTGGGCTCGTGCTTCCCGTCAGCGTCGACGGCGTCATTGCGACCGACGGAGGCTGGGTCCGCAACTTCCCGCTCGCGCACGCGTACCGAAATCCGGACGTACAGGCGATCGCGGCCTTTCGCTACGTCGCCAGCTATCGGCCAACCGATGTCGCGTTTCTGGGACGGATGCGAGAGCGTCTGGATCGCTTCAGAGCTGTCCCGCCCGTGCGCGCCTTGCTTGCGGAGATCCGTCTCGCGGAGGAGCGCGCCGCACGCGGGGAGCCCGCTCACTACGCGGAGATGATCGTGCGCCTCATGCGAGTCGCGATCGCACGAAACACGGTGCTCGAGGAGCGTCTAGCAGCCGAGCGAGACACGTCCGTCGCGGAGCTGCAGAGACTACGAGACGAGGTGATCTCGACGGCAGTCGGGGCGGCGCCGAAGCGCCGGCAGGGACATCTGCGCGCCGAGCTCGAGGCCATCTTCACGTCCGCACGGTTCCCGTTCCGGCACGGCCGGCAGGTCCCGAGCCTGATCGTCAGGGCGTCCCCGGGAGACGACGGTCTCGACCCGACGTTCCGCGGAGACGAGCCGTGGCCGGAGGAACGCAAGCGCGCCCAGATCGAGCGCGGCTACCGGCTCACCGACGATGCGCTGGCCGCGGACCCCGACTTCAACAGTTAGCAGGCTCAAGTGCGATGCGGCCGCGAAGCGGGCGCCTTTAGGGATTTCGCGCGACCGGAATGCGTTAGCGGATTCCGGACTTGCGCCAAGCTAGCGGGCAGAAGAAGGCTGTCGCCCGAGAGTGACGGTCACACTCGTCCTTTTCGCGTCGCGGTAGATCCGCAGCTTGATCTTGTCGCCAGGCTTACGCGCGGCGATCGTGTCGCGGAGCTTCTCGATCGAGGAAACCTGCTCGCCGTCGGCTGCGACGATGATGTCTCCGCCGAGGTCGTATGTCTCGCCTGCGACTACGACGCGGGTCTCGCCGGCCTCGAGGCCGGCCTTCGCGGCGCCGCTCGCGGGACGCACCTCCTCGACGAGGACGCCTGACTCGACAGGAAGGTTGTAGGTCTCGGCGAGATCGGGCGTCACCGCGTGTCCGCTGATGCCGAGGTATGCGTGCTCGGCGCGGCCGGTCTGCAGGATCTGCGCGACGACGTCCTCGACCGTGTTCGAGGGAACCGAGAAGCCGATCCCAACGTTGCCCGTGCTGATGCCTCCGGTCTCGATCTGCGTGTTGACGCCGATCACCTCACCCTGGGCGTTGAGAAGAGGGCCGCCCGAGTTGCCCCGGTTGATGGGCGCATCAGTCTGAATGACGTGGTCGATGGTGAACTGATTGGGTGCGGTAATAAGGCGCTGGAGCGCGCTCACGATGCCCGCCGTCGCGGTCCGGTCGAGCCCGAACGGATTACCGATCGCGACGACCGGATCTCCCACTCGCACCAGGTCGGAGTCGCCGAGTGGGAGAGGAGTCAGGGCGCTCGCCTGCGACTCGACCCGAAGCACGGCAAGATCGGTCGACGGATCGGTGCCTACGAGCTCCGCCTCGACCGTGTCCCGGTTGGAGAAGCTCACGCGGATCTCGTCGGCATCCTCGACGACGTGGAAGTTCGTGACGATGTGCCCGGCTTTGTCGACGACGAATCCCGAGCCCAGGGCGGACGATGGGAGGTCGCCGGAAAACGCGTCCGCGGTCTTGTTCGTCGATGCGATCTGCACGACGCCAGGCGCTGCGCGCTCGTAGATCTCGTTGACGCTCATCCCACCCGTTGAAGGCGCTGCTGCGGCGCGCGGCGCTGCGGTCTCGGTGACAACGGTTGTCGTCGTCGAGCCCTCGAACCCGCCCAACAGTGCGACCGCGCCCACCGCGACCGCAGCCCCGAAGGCAGCAGTCGCGACGAGCGCTATGTACGGTCGCACGGGGGAGAGGGCCATGCCTCTCCGTTATAGACACATGCGGGTGAACCCGGCGTTAGAGCCCGTTAAGCGGCAGTTGCGCGGTCGACTCAGCCAGCGAGAACGCCGGTGAGGTACATCGCGGTGATCCCCGCGAGGAAACCGCCGATAGCGTAGCTGGAGCGCAGACCGCCGGGCGCGGTGCGCGCGACGTAGCGGCCGACCTCGACCACGACTTGGAAGGCCGCACCAGCGGCGATCGCGAAGAAGAGGACGCCCATGACGTCGCTCGACGTGTAGCCGCCGATCCATGCGCCCAGAATCGCGGGCGCGCCGGCGATGAGCGCGAGCGCGACGAGCGCGAGAAGGGTTACGCGTGTCTTCGCCACGGGCGCGGCGATACCGAGGCCCTCGGTGATGTTGTGGATCATGAAACCGACGATCAGGAACGTCCCCAGCTGCAGCTCTCCGAGCGCAAAAGAGGCCCCGATGGCGAGTCCCTCACCAAGGTTGTGGATGCCGATCCCGATCGCGACGAGAAGCGCGAGCGCGAAGCCGGTCGCCGTACCTCCGCTGCTCAGCCGGCCGGAAAGCGCGGTCATACCCAGGAAGCTGAGTGCGACTCCGAGCAGGACGAGCCCACTGCCGCCGAGCGCCGACGGTAAAGCTGCCTGGAGCGCAAAGGCCTCGCTCAGCGCCTCGAGTCCCAGAAACACGAGCAGCCCCGCGGTCAGCGCCATGAAGGCTGCGAGCCAGGCGGGGCTTGCCTGCCGCAGCGCCGGAAGCCAGAGGAGCCCGAGCGCCACCGGGAGGATCCCCACGAGCGCGCCGATCACCGCATAGCCGAGAAATCCTCTGAGTGCCGGATCGGGCGTCGCGATCGCGGCCGGGATTTCCCTGACCGTCTGGATTCCGGTCGAGCTCGTCACGCCGACCGTTATCGGGTCCTCCTCGACCCAGTCGAACGGGACGACGATCGTGCTCGAGCGAAGGCGTCCGAGCTCGATCGACCCGTCGACCGTGTACGGGACGACCGCGTCGTCGACGTTCACGTTCGCGATGGTCAGGTCATCCGGCTGCGGGTTCCGCACCGTAATGCGGATCTCGCCCGGCTTGAACTCCACCCGGCGAATGTCGAACTCGTCCGCGGGCGGCGGGTTCGTGCCGACGAGGTCGACGAGCGAGGAGCCACTGGTGACGACGACGCCGACGGCGATCGCGAGCAACAGCACCGGCACGACCGCCCACAGCCGCCAGCCCATGCGCCCGGGTGCCGTGGCCGAGCCGGCTTCCATTTATTCGGTGACCTCGAAGAAGCCCATCCAGCCGAGCTCCGCGAACTCCGACTGGTGCGCGTGAAACATGAAGCGACCCGTGTTCGCAAACTGGATCTCGAGCACCCCACGCTGGCCCTGACACTGCATGATCGTGTCGGTGTACTCCCAGTAGTCGCCCGTACCGGTCGGCTGGTAGCGGAAGAAGTCGCCGTGCAGGTGGAGGGAGTTGACGAGGTCGAACTCGGTGAGGTTCGCGAGGTAGATCCGGACGAGCTCCGAACGCTTGACCCGGATCGGGTAGCGGGCGTAGTAGAACGAGCGGCCGTTGACGGTGTAGAAGTTGTTCTCGCCGTCCGCGTCGGTGTCGAAGCCGTTCATCACCAGCACGAGCTCCTGCGCGGGCGGTCGCGGTTCTTTCGGATCGATGATGAAGGCGCCGTAGAGGCCCTTGTGGATGTGCTTCTTGAGCGGCGTGGCATGGCAGTGGTAGAGATGGAGTCCTGCCGGCCGGGCCTCGAACTCGTAGATGAACTGTCCACCGCTCTCGACGATCTGGAAGACGCCGTCCATGTTCGCCGGGTGGATCCCGTGGAGGTGGATCGTGTGCGGATGCGACCCACGATTCAGGAAACGGACTCGGAGCGTGTCGCCCTCGGTCGCCCTGATGACCGGGCCGGGTGCGGTGCCGTTGTACGTCCAGGCCGGGAAGAAGATGCCGGGGGCGATCTCGAGATCCTTGTCTTCCGCGATGAGCGTGTACTCCCGCACGCGCCCGGGCTTCGACGGCAGCGGCGGCGGCGGATAGAGGAGTGCGTCGAGATCGTTCGGGCCGCCGACGGCGGGTACCTCGGGGCCGATCATCGCCGCGTGACCCATCGTCGCGCCGCGGCCCCCGACGATGTGCGCGGCATCGCCGCCCTGAATGTGGCTCGCGTGGCCTTGGCCGCCGGCCTCCGCCTCGCCGTCGAACGCGAGCTTCCCTACGAACGGAACCGCCGCGAGTGGAGCGGCGGCAGCGAGCAACTTGCGGCGAGTGAAAGGTTTTTTAGTCATAGCTAAATTCAATCCTCAGTGTAACCTAAGACTTCTGCGATGGGAACCAAAGCCCCCGATCTGACCGTCGCCGTCCAGGACTACTTGAAGGGCATCTACACACTCGAATCCGTGGGCGAGCGGGTTACGACATCCGCTCTCGCCGGGCGCATGGGCGTCAGCGCCCCCTCCGCGACGGCGATGGCGAAACGGCTCGCCGACCTCGGTCTCGTCGAGCGCGCTCCGTATCGCGGGGTCGCGCTGACGGAGGAAGGCCGGCTCGGCGCCCTCGAGGTCCTTCGCCACCACCGGCTGCTCGAGCGCTATCTCGTCGACCGGCTCGGGCTTTCGCTGGATCAGGTGCACGCCGAGGCCGAGCTGCTCGAGCATGCGCTCTCCGAGGAGCTAGAAGCGAAGATCGACGCCGAGCTCGGCTTCCCCACGCACGACCCGCACGGGGATCCGATCCCCGACAGCGAGCTGCGGGTCGTGGCCGGCCGCGACCGGACGCTCGTCGACCTGGAGCCGGGCGAGCGCGCGTCGGTGTCACGGGTCCCGGACGGCGACCCGGAGCTGCTCCGCTACCTCGCAGAGCTTGGGCTCGTACCCGGATCAGGCGTGGAGGTCGTCTCGCAGGCGCCCTTTGCAGGGCCGGTCACAGTGCGGACGGACCGAGGCGATCACGCGATCTCCCAGGAGCTCGCCGACCGCATTGCTGCGTCGAGCTAGGCCGTCAGCTCCAGCGCGACGGTCCTGACGTTCTGCTCGCGCATGACGCCGAGCGTGTCGTCGAGCTTCTGCGCTAGCTCACCTGATGCAAGCAGCTCCTCGGTGATGTCCGCGCCACCGATGAGCTCGCCTTTGACAAAGACCTGGGGGATCGTCGGCCAGCCCGACAGTGTCGCGAGCTCCTGGCGGATGCGCGGATCCGGGAGGACATCGACGGTCGTGACCGGAGCGCCGGCAGCATGGAGCGCTTTCAACGCCCGCTGGGAGTTGCCGCACATGATCATCTCCGGCGTGCCCTTCATAAAGAGGGCGACCGGCTCCTTCTCGATCACTTCCGCGATCTGCTCGTTCAGCGTCTTCATTCGGTTCCTTTCGTCTTGATCCTGAGCTCGTGAATCGAGCCGTCGCCGAGCGGCGCCGCGAGGGCGTCGTTCACGCGACGGTGCTGGTCGAGGAGAGGGAGACCGTCGAAGGACGGGCTGGAGACGGTTACCTGGAAGTGGTCGCCCGTGCCGGTGCGATCCTCGACCGAGAGCTCCACGGCTTCGGGGAATGCCTGCTCCAACACGACTCGGATCGCTTCGGCCTCCATCAGCGATCATGGTATCCGTGGCTCGCAGAGTCCCGAGACCGGTCGCCTACGTGCTCGCGCTTCCGGAACGTCTCGTTCGTGCCGTCGCAGCGGCAGGAGGCGGTGCGATCCACGAGACCGCGGAGCTGGTTCTCCCCCGACTGATCCGGCGCTCGCGACTGTACGAGGCGACCGCGAAGAACCTCCTCCGCATCACGGTCGAGCTCGTGGGCGGCGTCGATCGCCCGCACGAGGTGGTCGCCGGCGAGTTCGAGAAATCGCCGGGGAGGCTTGCGGTCCGCAAGGGCGCCGGAAACGTGGTCGAGCTCGGCTCGATCTTCGCTTTCGGCTTCTCGCCGCTGTGGCTTCTGGCGGGCGCCGCCGACGTCACGCGCGGCACCCGAGTTTACCTCGACGCGCTCGTGGATGAGCTGAAGGACGAGGGTGTGATCGCGCGAGAGGCCGAGCTCGGCTCGGTCGACGAGCTGCTCGCCGCATTCGAGGGAGCGAGCGGAACGACTGCGCGGCTCATCGACATCCCGCCCCTCGAGGTGCACGGGCTCAAGCAGACGCTCTCCGACCTGCGGGAAGACGCGCAGGGACTACCCAGCCCGTCGGAGCTCTCTGCCGTGTACTCGGCACTCGCGCGAGAGGCCGATCGGGAGGAGAAGAGCCTGCTCGAGGTGTCGACGGGAGTGGGACTCGCCTTCTTCAACTCCGCCCGCCACGTCGGACGCGAGCACGTGCTCGAGCCCTACACCGAAGACTTCAAGCCAGTGCGCGACGAGGGCTTTGCCGCGTACGCGCTCCGCGTGGGTCGCCCCTATGCCCAGGCCTTCGCCCGGCATTTCGACACGAGCCGGACAAGCCTCACGGAGCGTGGGCTCGAGCGGCTGGGTGGCCCGAAGCTGATTGAATCGGGAGAAATGGCGCATCCCGACAGCTTCGGAGCACGTGCTCGGCTCACCGTGGGCGACCGCGAGGTCGAGGTCTTCCGGATCGACTCGCTCCAGGAGCGCTTCGACGTTTACCGCCTGCCCTACACGTTGCGGATCCTGCTAGAGAACGTGCTTCGTCACGAGGACGGCATCACCGTCACAGCGGAGGACGTCGAGGCGGTAGCGGGCTGGGTCGCGTCAGCCGAGCCCTCGCAGGAGATCTCCTTCATGCCGGGACGCGTGCTCCTCCAGGACTTCACCGGTGTGCCGGCGGTGGTCGACCTCGCGGCGATGCGCGATGCGATGGCTGCTCTCGGCGGCGATCCTGAGAGGATCAACCCGCAGCTCCCGGCGGAGCTCGTGATCGACCATTCCGTCCAGGTGGACGAGTACGCGACGCGGCTCGCGATCACGCGCAACGCCGAGCTCGAGTTCGAGCGCAACCGGGAGCGTTATGCCTTCCTGCGTTGGGGCCAGGGAGCGTTCGCCGATTTCAAGGTCGTCCCCCCCAGCACGGGCATCGTCCACCAGGTCAACCTCGAGTTCCTCGCCCGCGTCGTGGACGACCGGGGCGGCGTCGCGTTCCCTGACACGCTCGTTGGAACGGACTCGCACACGACGATGATCAACGGGCTCGGAGTGCTCGGTTGGGGGGTGGGCGGGATCGAGGCCGAGGCGGCGATGCTGGGCGAGGCGATCTCGATGCTCGTCCCGCAGGTCGTCGGCTTCAAGCTAATGGGCTCGCTGCCCGAAGGCGCGACCGCGACCGACCTCGTGCTCACGGTGACGCAGATCCTGCGCCAGACCGGAGTCGTCGGGAAGTTCGTCGAGTACTACGGGCACGGGCTCGTGGGGCTTCCCGTCGCCGACCGCGCGACCATCGGGAACATGTCTCCGGAGTACGGGGCGACCTGCGGATTCTTCCCCGTGGACGCGGAGACGATCCGTTATCTGCAACTGACCGGGCGGCCGGAAGCGCGCGTCGCCCTCGTCGAGGCCTACTGCAAGCAGAACGGGCTCTGGCACGACCCGGACGAGCCTCCGACGTACTCGCAGGTAGTCGAGCTCGATCTTTCGACCGTCGAACCTTCGCTCGCCGGACCGCGGCGGCCGCAAGACCGGATTGCGCTCAGTGGGGCGAAGGAGGCATTTCTCCATGCCCTGCCCACGTTCGGCATCGAGTACGGCAACGCGCAAGATGCGGCCGTCGCCGCGTCCTTTCCCGCGAGCGACCCTCCGGCGACCATGGAGCCCGGGGCTAGCGAGCCCGAGGGCAAGGGCGCCGTTCCGGTTCTCACGGCCCCCGTCGCCAACCCCCCGGGAGGCGTCCTCTGCGAGCTCGACGGCGAAACCTTCGAGCTCGAGCACGGCTCGGTGGTCATCGCCGCGATCACGTCTTGCACGAACACGTCAAACCCGGCCGTCATGGTGGGGGCCGGTCTCCTCGCGAAGAAGGCGGTCGAGCGCGGACTCAAGCGCAAGCCGTGGGTGAAGTCGAGCCTCGCTCCGGGATCGAAGGTCGTCACCGAGTACTACGACAAGGCCGGACTGACTCCCTACTTGGAGCAGCTGGGCTTCCATACCGTCGGCTACGGCTGCACGACCTGCATCGGAAACTCTGGCCCTCTCCCGGATTCGATCTCGCAAGGCATCGCCGAGGGCGACCTCGTGGTGTGCGCCGTGCTGTCCGGTAACCGCAACTTCGAGGCACGGATCCACTCCGAAGTGAAGGCGAACTACCTCGCGTCTCCGCCGCTGGTAGTTGCCTATGCGCTCGCCGGGAGGATGGATATCGATCTCGTCACCGAGCCGATCGGCGTGGGCTCCGACGGCGAGGACGTGTTCCTGTCCGATCTCTGGCCCTCGCCCGCGGAAGTGCGGGAGACGGTCGCCGGGGCGATCGGCGAAGAGATGTTCCGGGCGACCTACGCCGACGTCTTCACCGGCGAGGAGACCTGGCGCGAGCTGCCCGTTCCGGAGGGCGAGCTCTTCGCGTGGGATCCGGATTCGACCTACGTGCGCCTGCCGACGTACTTCGACGGGATGCCGACCGAGCCGGAGATGGTCGACGATGTCGTCGGCGCGCGTTGTCTCGTGTCGGTCGGCGATTCGGTCACGACCGACCACATCTCGCCGGCCGGATCGATCAAGCTCGACTCACCCGCCGGCATCTACTTGATCGAGCACGGTGTCGAGCGGCGCGCGTTCAACTCCTACGGCTCACGTCGGGGGAATCACGAGGTCATGGTGCGCGGCACGTTCGCGAACGTGCGGCTTCGCAACCTCCTGGTTCCGGGCTCGGAAGGAACATGGACCGTGCACCTGCCCTCCGGCGATGAAGCCACGATCTACGACACCGCCGAGCGATACCGTGCGGAAGCCGTCCCGCTGATCGTGCTCGCCGGCAAGGAGTACGGATCGGGCTCGTCGCGCGACTGGGCGGCGAAGGGGCCGAAGCTGCTCGGGGTGCGCGCGGTCATCGCCGAGAGCTACGAGCGCATCCACCGCTCGAATCTGCTGATGATGGGCATCCTCCCGCTCCAGTTTCTGCCCGGAGAGAACCTCAACTCGCTCGGGTTGACCGGCCGCGAAGAGTTCTCGATCGCCGGCGTCGCGAACGGCGAGGCCCGTGAGGTGGCAGTGCGGGCGGACGACACGGAGTTCCGTGCGACCGTGCGGCTGGATACCCCGCGCGAGCGAGAGTACCTCCGCCACGGTGGGATCCTCCCTTACGTGCTGCGACGTCTCCTCAAGTCTTGAGCTCGGGCGGCAGCGTGGCCGTGTAGAACGGCCGCGCGGCGGGCGCCTGCCAGTTGCCGACGACAACTCCGTCATCGTCGTCGACCCAACGGCCGCCGATGTAGAGCGGATCCTCTCCACCTTCCGTGTCGAGGCGGCCGAAGCACAGGGCGCGATCTGCGTCCTCGTACGTGCGAAGCCGCCGAGTCGCCCAGGCCTCGATCGCCTCGGCCGCGACGTCGGTCGCTCCGGCGCCCGCCGAGCGGACGAGCACCTCGCGCATCCGGTCGAGACACTCGTAGGCGTGATCGAGGTAGGCCTGCTCGGCAGGAAGATCAGGGTGCGTCATCGGGCTTTGGCTTCCAGCCGACGAAGATCGCCCAGCCCAGGTACTCGCGGCCATGTCGGAGATACGTGCGCTTCGAGCGCTCGTGACGGCTGCGAACCAAGGGTACGTCTGGATTGTCCGGGTTCGCGGCAAGCCACTCTTCGCAGGCACGCCAGTGAAGCGTCTCGTAGCGGTCCCAATCGTCCTCGGAGGACGCGATCACGGACACGACCGGGAGACCCGAGGTTTCGAATATCACCACGGTGTCCGTGAGCGTGGTGAACGGCGCGCCGCGATCCTCGTAGTCGTCGGGAAGGGGATGGCGGCGCCAGAACGGTTCTCCGACGACGACGTGGCCGCCGGGTTTCACGGCAGGCATCAGCGTCTCGACCGTGTCCGCCAGGCTTCCGTAGACGAAGCTCGCGCCGAGGCAGAGCGCTGCGTCATATTCGCCCGGCGCAAGCTCTTCACGCAAAGCGTCCCCGAGCCGGAAGGAGACGAGCTTCGAGAGGGCGCGCTCTTTAGCCCGGTCGACCGCAACAGCATGGAACTCGGGCGCAATCTCGATGCCGTCGATACGGCATCCGAACGTCCGAGCGAGAACCAGGGCAGGGCCGCCGCGCCCAGAGGCGATGTCGAGGACGCGCGACTCGGGGCCGAGGCGCAGGCGTCGGCCGAGTAGGACTAGCTTCTCCTCCGACGTCGGATTCTGGATCTCGTGATCGCTCTCCGCGACGATGGGGTAGCGCGTGAGCACGAAGCGATTCTCGCACGGGGCGGATAACGTCAGCCGGCGAATGGCCCCGTCGGAGCGCATCCCCGGCAGCTGGGGAATCGACCCGGTTCCAGATCGGCTTCGGGTGCTAGGAACGCTCGACACGGGGCTCCTCTGGGGCAACCTGGGCGTCTCGCTGCTCGTGATCGTGGCGGGAGCCGCGCTCGTTCCCGCGCTCTCCCTCCCGCACGCCCTCTTTGCGATCCTCCTCGGCTGCGTGATCGGGAACGTGATGCTCGGCGTCGCGGGGGCGATCGGGGCCGACGCTCGCGTTCCCGGGATGGTTCTGATGCGTGCGCCGCTCGGACGCCGCGGCTCTTACCTCCCGACGGGGATCAACGTCCTCCAAGGGCTCGGGTGGTCGGTGTTCGAGCTCCTCATCATCGCCACGGCGGCGGCGGCGCTTTCCGGCGAGCTCTTCGGGTTCCGAGCGCAGTGGCTGTGGACGCTCGTCTTCGGCGCGATCGCGCTCGTGCTCGCGCTCCTCGGCCCGATCGGGTTCGTCCGGCGCTTCGTCCGTAGGGTCGCCATCTGGGCCGTGCCGTTCGCGCTCGCCTACCTGACGTGGTGGGCCCTCGACGGCGCCAACCTCGGCGCGCTGTGGGACGCGCCCGGCGAGGGCGGGCTTTCCGTATGGCAGGGAGCCGACATCGTCGTGGCGATCACAGTGTCCTGGGTTCCTCTGGCGGCTGACTACACGCGGTTCTCCACGAGCGGGCGCGCGGGTGGCGTCGGATCAGGCGTGGGCTACTTCGTGCCCGACGTCTGGCTCCTCACGCTCGGAGTCGTCCTCGTCCTCTCCCGCGATCTGAGCGACCCTGCGGCCCTCCCAGCAGCGGTCGTTGCAGCCGGCTTCGCCGCGATCCTCGCCCTCTTCGCGCTCCTCGTGACCGAGACGGACGAGGCATTCGCGAATATCTACTCCGCCTCCGTCTCACTGCAGAACCTCGCTCCGCGCGCACCGCAGGCGCTCCTCATCGCCGCAGTGACCGCGGTCGCGACGCTCGGTGCGCTCGTGATCGACCTCGTGAGCTACCAGAGCTTCCTCCTGCTCCTCGGCTCCGTGTTCGTTCCGCTGTTCGCCGTACTACTCGCCGACTGGCTCGTCGCCGGTCGCAACTACTCGGCGCCCGACATCTTCGACGCTCCGGCCTGGCGCCCCGGTCTGATCGCCGCATGGCTCGCCGGGTTCGCTCTCTACCAGTGGCTGTACCCCGCGGGGCCCTCATGGTGGGTCGATGCAGTCTCCGAGCTAAATCCGCCGAACTGGGGTGGCGGCGCGACCGTACCCAGCTTCGTCGCCTCCTTCGCGGTCGCGCTCATGGTCGCATCGATGACGCGCCAGCGCG
>JACDCN010000150.1 GCA_013817555.1 Actinomycetota bacterium | reverse complement strand
TGCCCAGGCCGGGGACGAGCTTGAGCACGCCCTGCAGCGGCCCCATCTTGCGCAGCATCCGATAGCTCGAGAGGAAGTCGTCGAAGGTGAACTCCCCGGCGCGCATCCGGCGCTCCATCTCCTCCTGGTCGTCGAGCTCGACCGCGGCCTCGGCCTTCTCGATCAGCGTGAGCACGTCCCCCATGCCGAGGATCCGTGACGCCATGCGGTCGGGGTGAAAGTACTCGAGCTGATCGAGCTTCTCTCCGACCGACGCAAGCTTGACGGGACGGCCGGTGGCGGCCCGGACCGACAGCGCTGCTCCACCGCGAGCGTCGCCGTCGAGCTTCGTCAGCACCACTCCGTCGAACTCGATCCGCTCCTGGAACGCCAACGCGACCGCCACCGCCTCCTGACCCGTCATCGCGTCGAGGACCAGGAGGACGTTCGTGGGCTTCGTCTCGTCGCGAACGCGCCCAAGCTCGTCCATCAGCTCCTCGTCGATCTGCAGGCGTCCCGCGGTGTCGACGATCACGACGTCCAAGCCGTCGCGACGCGCGGCATCGAGCCCGTGGCGCGCCGCGGCGACGGCGTCCTTGGTGTCCAGCCGGTAGACGGGAATCTGGATCTGGCGGCCCAGCTGCTCGAGCTGCTCGACGGCCGCGGGACGTTGGAGGTCGCAGGCGACGAGCGCGGGCCGCTTGCCTTCCTTGCGCAGGAGAAGCGCGAGCTTCGCGGCGGTCGTCGTCTTGCCGGATCCCTGGAGCCCCGCGAGCAGGATCACCGTCGGAGGACGCCCGAACGCGAGCCGGGAGTCGCCCGACCCCATCAGCGCGGTCAGCTCCTCGTGGACGATCTTCACGACTTGCTGCCCCGGCGAGAGGCTCTTGAGGACGTCCTGCCCGAGCGCCCGTTCTTTCAGGTTGGCCGTGAAGTCCTTGGCGACCTCGAAGTTGACATCGGCCTCGAGCAGCGCGAGACGGATCTCTCGCATCGCTTTGGAGACCGATTCCTCGTCGAGCCGGCCGCCTCTTCCGAGACCGCCAAGGGTCGCCTGGAGCTTGTCGGAGAGGGTGTCGAACACCGCCGCCCAGTGTAGAGCGAGCGTCGAGAGAGCCTGGTCGCACGCGTGAATGGCTCGTACACTCGGAGACGTGTCCAAAAGTGACGTTTCGCGCAAGCAGTTGCCGAGCGGAACGGTGACGCTGCTTTTCGCCGACATCGAAGGATCGACGCGCCTCCTGCACACCCTCGGAGAGCGCTTCGCCCCGATGCGGAGACGCATGCGCGAGCTCGTGCGCGCGTCGGCAACCGCTCACGGCGGACATGAGGTCGATTGGGCGGGAGACGGCGCCTTTCTCGCGTTTTCTCGCGCAAGCGAAGCGGTGGCAGCCGCAGCCGAGATTCAACAGGCGCTCGCACGCGAGCCGTGGCCACCTGAGGGAGCGCTACGCGTCAGGACGGGCCTCCACACCGGTGAGCCCGAGCTCGGTGAGGAGGGGTACGTCGGAATGGACGTCGTCATCGCGGCGCGCATCTGCGCTGCCGGCCACGGAGACCAGATCATCGTTTCGCGAGCCACGCGGGACCTGGCCGGCAGCGAGCCGCTGCCTGATGCATCGTTTCGATCGCTAGGTCGGCACCGGCTCAAGGACGTCCCGAGTGCCGAACAGTTGTTCCAGCTCGTGGGCTCCGATCTTCCCGACGATTTCCCACCGCTTCGCACGCTCGGCGGCGCCACGCTCCCCGCACTGCATCACCGGCTGGTCGGCAGAACGCGCGACCTCACGGCCATCAACGGGCTGCTCGGCCGCCCGGATATCAGGCTCGTCACCATCACCGGACCGGGCGGCGCCGGCAAGAGCAGGCTCGCGCTCGAGGTCGCGGGCGCGGCGGCTGTCGAACGTCCCGTGCACCTCGTTGGGCTCGCCCCCTTGTCCGATCCCGACCTCGTGCCGGGGGCAATTGCCCGCGCGATCGGAGTTCGGGAGTCGCCCGAGCGGCCGCTGATCGACGCCGTCGGAGATGCGCTCGCCGGCACCGGCACACTGCTCGTCCTTGACAACCTCGAGCACCTTCCCGCAGCCGCCCAGAGCGTCGGTCGACTGCTGGATCGCGCCCCGGACGTCACGCTTCTCACAACGAGCCGGGTACCGCTCCGCCTTTCCGGCGAGCACGTCGTGCTCCTGAGCCCCCTCCCGCTGGACGATGCCTCGGAGCTCTTCGCCGAGCTGGCCGCAGCCCGCGGTGTGGTGCTGCGAGAGGACGCCATGCCCTCGGTACGGAAGATCTGCCACCGGCTCGACGGGTTGCCGCTGGCGATAGAGCTGGTCGCCGCCCGCCTCGTCGTGCTTCCCCCCGCACAGATTCTCGACGCGCTCGACGAAGGGCTGGCGCTGGAGATGGAAGGGCCGATCGACCTTCCCGAGCGGCAACGGACGCTGCGCGCGACGATCGAGTGGAGCTACGGGCTTCTCAACGACCGGCAGCGTGCATTGCACGAGGCTCTCGCCGTCTTCGCCGGCGGCTGCACGCTCGCGGACGCGCGCGCGATCGCGAGCTCGACGTCCCGGCTGCTCCCCGATCTCGAATCGCTCGTCGCCTGGAGCCTCCTCCGCAGCGATGTCGCGGACGGGAACGTTCGGCTGTCGATGCTGGAGACGGTGCGCGAGTACGCGGTCTCCAGGCTCGATTCCGAAGGGAAGCTCGAGGACCTCCGCGAGAAGCACGCCGAGCAATTCCTCGCGCTCGCCGCTGCGGCCGAGTCCGAGCTCACGGGATCGGCACACGCAGAGTGGCTGGATCGCCTCGAGCATGAGCTCGACAACATTCGAGCGATGCTCGACTGGTGTGTGTCGGCTGGGCGGGTCGAGGACGCGCTCCGCGCGACTTCGGCGCTCGATCGTTTCTGGCGCGCACACGCCCATGTGAGCGAAGCTCGACGTTGGCTCACGCTGGGCTTGGGACTTGCAGACGACCTTTCGGTAGAGATCCGCGCGGAGGCTTTGCGGAGCGCCGCGCGGCACGCGACCGCCCAGAGCGACTGGAACGCAGCGGCGGCGCTGCTCGAGGAAGCGCGTGAGCTCTTCCGCGAGTGCGAACGAGGATATGACGAAGTGACCGCGCTTGCGTATCTCGGATGGATCGCCCTTCGACGGGACGAGCCGGAGCGCGCGGAAGAGCTCTGTCACGAGGCGCTGACGCTTTCGCGCAAGCTCGAGCATCCTGGCGCGACCGCGGCCGCGCTGATGACCCTAGGCGACGTTCGCTCGACCCAGGGCGACCACGAAGGCGCCCTCGCCGAGTACGAAGAGGCTGTGACCCTGCGTCGGGGGCTCGATGATCCGCTGCTCGTCGCGGATGCGATCTACAACCTCGGAATGACCGCCTTCCAAGGTGGAAATCTCGCCCGCGCCCGGCCCGCGTTCGAGGAGGCGCTCGAGCTTGCCCGAGAGCTGGACGAGGCTCCGTGGGTGGGCGCCGCGCAATTCATGCTCGGTCAGCTGGACCTCGCAGCGGGCGAGAACGGATCTGCGATTGAGCGCGCCGACGAGGCTCTCGCCGTCTACACGAGCCTCGAGGACGACCGCTCGCGAGCGCGGTGCCTCGTCGTGCTCGCGGGCGCAGCGGCGGGGGAAGGATCGCTCGAAGACGCGGCGCGGCTACTCGGCGGCGCGGAAGCGCTGCGGGGCGACCTGCCCCTCGACAGCTTCGAGCTGCCGATTCTCGACCGTTGGACACCGGTGCTCGATGTCGACCTCGGCGTTCAGCGGCTAAACGTGCTCAAAGCGGACGGCGCCCGCACGCAGGGCAGAACCGGAGTACGCGAGATTGTGTCGTCGATCATCGAGGAGTAGTGTCGCGCAGTCACGAGAAGGAGGGGAAGATGAACGGTTGGGCAGAAAGGGAGTTCAGAGGAGAGGGCGAGACGCTGGAGGACGCGTTCCAAGACGCAGCCAGACATGCGTCGGAGCACATCGCAGAGGAGCTTCGGGACCAAGGCCTCGATCCCGAAGATCCAGAGGAATACCGTCGGCGCCCGCTGGGTCTCGTCTCGATCTCATTCGAGCCGCAGCCGCACAACCAATGGGTGAGGATCTACACCGTCGTCGCCCACGGCAGCGGGTAGCCACGGGTAGAGCTACAGATCAGGCTCGGGCTCATCGGGAGACGATCGTGTCTCGTTCATCGCCTTGAAGCCGCCGAGCTCGGCGACGGCCACGTCGGCGACGACACCGCTGAGTCCGAGCAGGGCGATGAGACGGCTGCCCTTGAGGATTCCGAGGAGAAGAAGCCCGAGCCCTGCCAGGCCCACCGGCCCGAAGGCGATCGTCAGGTCTCGGTTCTCGTCCACGGCGCACCTCTGACGCCGGCGTGGCCAGAAGGACGCGCCGGCGCTCGAATCAGACGGCCCAGCTCGCTACTGCGGCAGGGACCGACATCAGGCCGATCCGGTCGATCATGCCCGAATCGGCGGCGTAGAGGTTGCGCAGCGGAACGAGCTTGATCTCGGGTCGTCCCTGGATATCCAGCTCGCTCGTGACCGGAAGAAAGCGGTTTTCGAGGAACCCTCGGAACGCTTGCTCGGTTTGCCACACATCGCACACCTCGAGGCCCTCTTCGGTCAGGGCCGCGACGTGGAGCACACCGCCGGCTGCGGGATTCGAGTCGAGCTCGAGCCTCGTCATAACGGCGTCGTACTGATCGGATGTGACGCCCGACCAGCGCATGAACATCGCGACGGCCATCCCAGCCTCCTTCCCCGGTCACATCGGGATTTGCTCTACAGCGTACGCGGTGGCCCTGTCGGACGCAACGGAGTTACCTCAAATGGGGGAACCCATGGTTCCCCCATCGGCCCCTCCTTCTGTGCGGCCTGAGCGAGGATTCGTTGCGTGAAGCCTCCCAGCCGGCGAAGCCGGCCTCCGGCTCGGTCGTCGCGCGAACAAAGGTCTCAGCCCGAGACGAGGGCTCGGGCGTAGTCGTGGGCGTCGAAGGGGCGCAGGTCGTCGACCCCCTCGCCCACGCCGACGAGCTTGACCGGAAGCCCGAGCTCGAAGGCGATCGCGATCGCCACTCCGCCCCGCGCGCTGCCGTCCAGCTTCGTCAAAGCGACTCCCGTCACGTCCACGGCCTCGCCGAAGAGTCGCGCTTGCTGCAGGCCGTTCTGACCTGTCGTCGCGTCGACCACGAGGAGCGTCTCATGGGGCGCTCCCTCGATGCGACCGGCGATCACGCGCCGGACTTTCTCGAGCTCGACCATGAGATTCGCCTGCGTGTGCAGTCGGCCAGCGGTGTCGACGATGACGACGTCGTGTCCGCGTGCGCGGGCAGCCTCGACGGCGTCGTAGGCGACGGCGGCAGGGTCTGCTCCCCGGGGCGCGCCCACGAAGTCGGCCCCTGCACGCTCCGCCCAGATCTCGAGCTGCTCCTCCGCGGCTGCGCGGAACGTGTCCGCAGCCCCCACCAGCACGGAGCGACCGTGCTCGCGCAGCTTCTGAGCGAGCTTCCCGATCGTGGTCGTCTTGCCGGTTCCGTTGACGCCGACGACGAGAACGACGCTTGGGCGTGCCTCGAGGGCGAGCGTCGGGGGCCCTCCGAACAACGCCTCCGCTTCCTCTGCAAGCGCATTCTCGAGCTCACCGAGGTCACCGCGCGCCTCCAGTCGGCTCACGAGCTCGGCA
>JACDCN010000149.1 GCA_013817555.1 Actinomycetota bacterium | reverse complement strand
CCGCCCTTTCGAGCGCACGCGCGAGCAGCTTCAGCTTCGCGAACTGCACGTTCTCGTAAACCGTTTGGAAGACCTTGTGCCAGTCCGCGCCCGCGTCGATCAGATCCGCGGCGAGCCGCAGCGCCTTGGAGCTCGTGTTGGCGTACTGGAAGCGGCCGGTGTCGGTGACGACGGCGACGTAGAGCGGCTCCGCGATCTCGGGCGTGGTCGCGACCCCGAGCTCACCGAAGACATCGGAGAGGATCTCCCCGGTCGAGGACGCGTCCGCGACGATCAGGTTGACGTCGCCGAAGCGGGTGTTGTCGTGGTGGTGGTCGATGTTTACCGTGAAGGGTGCGCTCTCGAGCAGCGAGGGGTCGGGCCCGAGCCGCTCCTCCTTCGCGCAGTCGACGGCGACGAGGACGCGCTCGGCGTGGCCCGGAGGCGGTTGCCGATGGATGCCCTTCAGCTCGAGGAATGAGTATTCGCCAGGGAGCGCCGCGTCGCCCGGTACGAACATCGCGCTGTCCTTGCCGAGCTGACCGAGCGCGAGATGCATCGCGAGCAGCGAGCCGAGAGCGTCGCCGTCCGGGTTCTCGTGCGCGGCGACGACGAACCTCTCGTTCTCGGAGATCGCGGCCACGACCGCCTGCATGTCATCGGGGTTCGCTGTCATCGGGGGGATCGGGCGCGAGCTCGTCGATCATCTTTCCGAGGCGGACGCCCTGCTCGACCGTCGGATCGTATTGGAAGGACAGGACCGGAGTCCGCCGCAGACGCAGCTCGCGGCCAATCTGGGCCTGGAGCACTCCGTGAGCCGCCTTGAGCCCCTCAAGCGTGCGCTCCCGCTGCTCTTCCGTTCCGAACACGCTGACGTAGACCGTCGCGTGCGCGAAGCCCGTCGCTGCCTCGACACCGGTGACGGTCACGAAACCTATGCGCGGATCCTTGAGCGTCGGGATCGTGTCCGAAAGCACCTGTCGGATCGCCTCGTTCACGCGCCGTTTCCTGTCACTCACCCGGAACCACGACCTCTCGGTCGGCGCGCAGTAGCTCGAACTCCTGCGATCCGAGATAACGCACGACAGCGTCGAGCAAGTGCTCGAGCTCGCGGTGCTCCTTCGCGGCACAGGCAACCGTAAGCCCAGCACGCTGCCAGAGCTCGTGGTGCTCGACTTCCGCCACCGTCGCGCCGAAGCGCTCGTGCAAGTGCGCCTTTGCCGACTTCACGTACTTCCGCTTGCCCTTCAGCGAGTCGTTCTCCGGGAAGTGAAGCTCGACCGAGAGGATGCCTACGTAGCCGGCCATGGCGGTATTCAACCGCTGCAGAGGCGACGCTTGCGTCGGCTTAAATCCCTATGCGGCTTCGTCAGACGATGCGGCCGCCGCGACCGGCGCGGGCTCGTCGAGATCTGTCCGCTCGACCTGGCGCGTCTCGTACGCCTCGAGGATGTCGCCCTCTTTCACGTCGTTGAAGCCGTCGAGGAGGATTCCGCACTCGAATCCCTCGGCCACCTCGCGCGCGTCGTCCTTGAAGCGCTTGAGCTGCGAGATGGAGGTCTCGTAGATCACGGTGCCGTCGCGAACGATTCGCACCTGCACTCCGCGCCGGACGACCCCCGTCGTGACCATGCAGCCGGCGATCGTGCCGAGCCGCGAGACCTTGAACAGGGCCCTGACCTCGGCCTCGCCCAGCGTCGCCTCGGTCTGGACAGGAGTGAGCATCCCGACGAGCGCCTTCTCGATGTCGTCGGTGAGCTGGTAGATGACGCGGTAGGTTCGGATGTCAACGCCTTCCCGCTCGGCGAGCGCGCGTGCGTCCGCGCTCGGACGCACGTTGAATCCGATGACGAGGGCGTCGGATGCGGAGGCCAGGTTCACGTCGTTCTCGGTGATCCCGCCGACGCCCGTATGGATGACCTGGACGCGCACCTCGCTGTGATGGATCTTCTGAACCTCGCTCAAGAGCGCCTCCACTGAGCCCTGCACGTCACCCTTCAGGACGATGTTGAGATCCTGAATCTCCCCTGCGAGGAGGTCGCCGTGGAACGACTCGAGCGAGACGCGGCGACGCGGACGCTGGGCGAACTGCTCGCGCCGGAGTCGCTCGCCACGCACGTTCGCAAGGTGCTTCGCCTGGCGCTCGTGCTCGACCACGCGAACGAACTCGCCGGCCGTCGGCGGATGGTCGAATCCGAGGATCTCGACCGGGTCGCCCGGCCTCGCCTCTTTGACCTTCTCCCCGCGGTAGTCGTACAGGGCCCGAACCTTGCCTGCCGCATCGCCAGCGACGGCGGCGTCACCAACGCGCAAGGTTCCTCGATGGATCAGCACCGTGGCCACCGGGCCGCGTCCGATGTCCAGCCGGGATTCGATCACGACCCCTGAGCCCTCGGCGCCGGCGTTCGCGCGCAGGTCGAGCTCCGCGTCCGCGACGAGCAGGATCTTCTCGAGGAGCTCCTCCAGGTTCGTCCTCTCCCGCGCGGAGACCTCGGAGAACTGCGTCGTCCCGCCCCATTCCTCGGGCTGCAGGCCCTCAGCCGCGAGCTCGCTTCGCACGCGATCCGGGTTGGCGTCCGGCATGTCCATCTTGTTCACGGCGACGACGATCGGCACCTCGGCGGCGCGGGCATGCGAGATCGACTCCTTCGTCTGCGGCATGACGCCGTCGTCCGCCGCGACGACCAGCACCGCGATGTCGGTCACCTTCGCGCCGCGGGCGCGCATGGCCGTGAAGGCTTCGTGACCGGGGGTGTCGAGGAACGTGATGCGTCTTCCGCCCACCGTGGCCTGGTAGGCGCCGATGTGCTGGGTGATCCCGCCGGCCTCGGTATCCACAACGGAGGCCTCGCGGATCGCATCGAGGAGCGTCGTCTTTCCGTGGTCGACATGACCCATGATCGTGACCACCGGCGGTCGCGGAACCAGGTCGGCCTCGTCGTCCTCGTACTCGGCGGGCTCGAGCTCTTCCTCCGCCGCGTGCTTGATCGTGACCTCACGCTTGAGCTCGGTGGCGATCAACTCGATCTCCTCATCGGCGAGCGACTGGGTGGCGGTTCGCATCTGGCCGAGCGACATGAGGATCTTGATCAGCTCGGGCATCGTGACGCCGAGCGCCGCGGAGAGATCCTTGACGGTGGCGCCCGACTCGACGACCGCGGGCCCACTCGGCGGAGCGACCGGCTGCTGTTGGCGAGGGGGCCCGACACCGGAGCGATCGCGAGGCTGCCGGCCCTCGCGGCTGCGCGCGCCTCCCCCTTCGATGACCACGCGCCGCTTCCGTCCCGCGGAGCCTCCGCGGGGGCGGATCGGGCGATTTGGCCCTTTGCGTCCGTCAGCCATCAGCGATCAATTCTAGTGGTCTCTCCGGGAAGTCCGGTGCTGCTTGGCCGCGCGAAAACCGAGCAGCGCTAGGACGCAGGGAGCCTCGATATCAGTAGATATCGGGGCGACTGAGGACGACGCGATGCGAAGCGTTTGCAGCCGGCCAAGCGGTGCCGTACTTTCCGGAGCGGCCACTACACGACGATAGCCGCGCGCAATGCGCAACCGGAGCCTCGCCGTGGTCAGATCTCATATCGCTATAGTTCGGAAAGTAATGGCGACCTACCGTGAGCTGCTTGCGCAGGTGAGGGAGGAGATCGAGGAGGTCTCCTCCACCGAGGCGCAGGACCTGCTCACCTCCTCCGAGCCTCCGCTCTTCGTCGATGTGCGCGAGCCGGACGAGTGGGAGGAAGGCCACATCCCCGGCGCCGTCTACGTCACTCGCGGCCGGTTGGAGCAGCAGATCGAGGGCCTCGTTCCCGACAAGTCCCGTCCGCTCGTCGTGTACTGCTCCGCCGGTTCGCGGTCGGCGTTCGCGACAAAGTCGCTCGCCGAGCTGGGCTACGAGGACGTCGTCAACCTCGGCGGCGGCTTCACCGACTGGAAACGAAACGGCTTCGAGGTGACGACTCCGCGGGTGCTCACGTCCGAGCAGCGCGCCCGCTACAGCCGCCACCTCCTGATTCCGGAGGTCGGCGAGGAGGGACAGCAGCGGCTCCTGGACGCGCGCGTGCTCCTCGTCGGGGCCGGAGGGCTCGGCTCTCCCGCTTCGCTCTACCTCGCCGCGGCCGGCGTCGGCACGCTCGGGATCGTCGATGCCGATGTAGTTGACGAGTCGAACCTGCAGCGCCAGATCGTCCATTCGACCGACAGCCTGGGCGAGCCGAAGGTGCTATCGGCCAAACGCACGATCGAGGCGCTGAACCCTGACGTTGTTGTCAAGCCATTCGAGGAACGATTGACCTCGGAGAACATCGATCGCATCCTCGCCGAGGGCTGGGACGTAATCGTGGACGGCGCCGACAACTTCCCGACGCGCTACCTGGTGAACGACGCCTCGGTCTGGCACGACATCCCGGTCGTCCACGGCTCGATCTTCCGCTTCGAAGGCCAAGCCACGGTCTTCTCGCCGGGGAGCGGGCCCTGCTACCGCTGCCTCTTCCCGCAGCCCCCACCTCCTGAGCTGGCGCCGAGCTGCGCCGAGGGCGGCGTCCTCGGTGTGTTGCCAGGCATCATCGGCTCGCTACAGGCGAACGAGACGCTCAAGCTGATCCTCGGCCGCGGCGAGACGCTTGCCGGGCGCCTGCTTCTCTTCGACGCGCTCGGGACGACGCTCGAAGAGGTGAACGTGCGACGCGACCCCTACTGCCCCGTTTGCGGCGACAGTCCCACCATCACGGAGTACGTGGATTACGTCGAGTTCTGCAGCGCGCCCGTGGGGCGCAGCTAGAGGCTAGTGGCCTCTCACTAATGGCGGCTGTCCGCATTCCCCCGACCCTCCGGGGCGAGGTCGGCGGCCTTCGCGAGCTCGAGGCGCGTGGAGACACCGTCGGCGCGGTCATCGACGATCTGGTGGCGCGCTACCCGCCGCTCGCGGGCCAGCTCTACGCAGACGGCGAGCTCGCGTCGTTCGTGAACGTGTACCTCGGCGGCGAGGACATCCGCACGCTCGACGGCCTCGAGACACCGGTCGACGACGGCGAGACCTTGATTCTCCTGCCGGCGATGGCGGGCGGGTCGGGAGGGGTCAGACCCCATGGGGTCTGACCCCAGTGTGACGACGACCGCGCCCTCCCTCCTCGATCTGATCGGCTCGACACCGCTCGTCGAGCTTCCTCGTCTCTCGCCGACGCCCTCCGTTCGCCTGTACGCGAAGCTCGAGGGCCAGAACCCCACCGGCTCGATCAAGGATCGCGTCGCGAAGGCGATGATCGAGGCGGCCGAGGCCTCCGGCGAGCTCGAGCCGAGGCGCCCGCTGCTCGAGCCGACCAGCGGAAACACCGGCATCTCCCTCGCGCTCGTCGCGAAGCTCCGGGGCTACCCGCTCACCTGCGTGATGCCCGCGAACGTGACGGAAGAGCGTCGGCGCATGCTTCGCCTCTACGGCGCGCAGATCGTCGACTCGCCAGGCGAGGAGGGCTCGAACGGGGCCGTCCGACTGGCCCTGGAGCTCGCAGAGAGCGACCCTTCGTTCTTCATGCCGTTCCAGTACGCGAACGAGGCGAACCCGCGCGCGCACTACGAAGGCACCGGCGCCGAGATCGCCGCAGCCCTCGACCACGTCGACGTCTTCATCGCCGGGCTCGGCACCGGGGGGACGCTGATGGGCGCCGGCGCGCGCCTTCGCGAATCGTTCCCCCAGCTC
>JACDCN010000009.1 GCA_013817555.1 Actinomycetota bacterium | reverse complement strand
GCCTTGTTCCCCGCTTTCACCGCAATCTCTGCGGAGCCGAGCGCGATGTCCGCTGCCTCTTCGACGGCGGCTTGGACGGTGACCCACTCTCCTGTCTTGCTCATCTCGGCTCCTTCTTTTTTGGCTCGCGTTTACCGTTCGCCGGCTGCGCGGCGACGTGCTCGCGAATGGCGACGCGGAGCTCGGCGGAAACGCTGCGATCAGCTTCTCGCGCTCGGTCGACGAGGCGCGAGTGCAGATCGGCGGGAAGCGCTGCGGAAATCTTCGTCACGGTTCCGCCTATCGGCGCGGCCTCTACTCAGTCTTCTGACGGCTCGAGCTTCGCCAGGCTCGCGGTGGTCTCGGCGAAGTGGTGAAGTCTCGGCGAGCTCTCAGCGATGTAGCGCTCGAGCCATCGCATCGCCGCCTTCTTGTACTTCGGCGATCCCCGCTCGGCGTAGAGATGGACGAGCTGCAACGCGTCCTCGAGCGGCAGGTCGGAAGCTCGCGAGCGGCGTCCTCGGCCAGCCACAGAGCGCGACGCTCGATCGCTCGGCGGAAGCGGACGTGCGGATGTGCCTCTGCCGCCACGAACGTATGTTCCCATTCCGCAAGAAGGCTGCTAGCGTGGCTCGGAGCGAGATGAACATCGACCCCGAACTCGTCCGTGCCGCGGACGAGAACTTCATCGCCTCGTTTCGGAAACTCGCCCAGCATGCCGACCAAGGCGAGACGCATGAGGCAGGCACGATCTTCTCGTTCGTTACAGGTCTTCCCCTGCCCCTCTTCAACGGATGCGTTGTGACGCAGGAAGCGCCAGAAGCCGAGCTCGCGGCTGCTCTGACTTGGCTGACGGAGCGCAACGTGCCATTTCGTGTATGGGTCGCCGAAAAGCTTGTTGCTGATCTCGGCGACCTGCCCGCGAGGCATGGGCTTCAGCCCGACCCCGCCCTCTACCCCGGCATGGTTCTGCATCCAATACCCGTTGCCCCGACACCCCGTGTGGGGATAACGATCTTCGATGCTGGTAGGGATGAGTTCATCAGCGTCCTTGAAGAAGGCGGGCTTTCACCTGAGCTTGCGCACCGGTTGATCTCGTTCTCGTTCGCGGAGGACCCAGACGTTCGGCTCTTTGTCGGACGCCTCGACAGAAGGCCGGTCGGCACATCGATCGCAATCCGCAGCCGACATGGCAGCGGCGTCTACAACGTTGGGACATTCCCGGATGCCCGTCGGCGCGGCGTCGGTATCGCGCTCACGTGGGCCGCAGTCGAAGCGGGACGCGCCTGGGGATGCGACAGCATCGTGCTTCAGTCTTCGACCATGGGGCTTCCGATGTACTCGGAGATGGGCTTTCGAACCGTCGCCCCCTACGTCGTGTACGCGGCGTCGTCCTGAGCTGCAGCGCCGGCTCCTCTCGCACCTTCCTCGACGAAGCGCTCGGCGTCGTCGCGGCGGACGAATACCTCGAGCTCGACGCCGAGCGGGAAGTCAGGCGAGAGAGCGTCGTCGACGACGGCGTAGACGATCACGGCCCCGTTGATAGCACCCACCCGTGTCACGTCGGTGTCACGCGCAACCGCAGAACGCCGAGGAACCCAGGGGAAGGGTTTGGCTCAACGGAGCGGGTTCGGGTAGCCGAGAGGTACCCAGGGGAAGCCCCGGCACACTTTGCAAGCCGGAGGTCGCCGGTTCGATCCCGGCACGCTCCATCAGAGTCCCTGCTTATGAGCGGTTTTTGTTGTCTATCCTGAGCCACTTTTCCTCCCTGTCGCTTTCCTAGCCGTAGTAGCCTTACCCCTGGACTCGAGGATCGACGACCATGTGCGCGCAGCCTTTAGCGATTGAGAGATCCTCGACCGCGTCCAGCGACACCGCCGCACTCGCGCACAGGGGCCTGGTTCAGCCGACCCCGATTATGCGAGTCCCGCCTCTGCAAGGGGTCGGCGGCCCCACGCGAAGCGCGTCTCGTACCAGCCAGTCATCGGTGTGAGCGTGGTGCCACGATCGGACGAATGCACCATCCAGCCCGACCCGACGTAGATGCCCATGTGCCCGACCTCTCGCGGCTTCGAGCGGATGCCGTTCGACCCGAAGAAAACGAGGTCGCCAGGCTGGAGATTCGAGCGCGTGATGCGGGCAAGCCGGGGTGTCTCACCACTCATATCGTAGGTCGTCCTCCCCTTCAGAACCGCGGCGAGCCCCGGCGCTCCCGCATAGGGCTCCAGCTTGTACACACGCCAGACGAAGCCACTGCAGTCGAAGCCCCCCGGAAGCGTGCGTCCGAAGAGCTGCTGCGGTCTCTCCGAGGTTCCCGCCCAGACGTACGGTGAGCCGACGAGGCGCAGGGCGCGACGGAGGACGTTCTGCTGCCAAACGGACAGCTGGGGGAACGTGAACGCCTCGAGCACCAGGCGAACAGCATCCAGCTCGTAGTCCTGGATCTCGAGCAACCGGGCGATCGAGTACGCAGCCTCGGCGCGCGTCGCCGGTTGGGAGAGCTGGAGCTCGAGGTCCTCCTGGCTTTGCAGGTGGTTGATACGAAGCCCGAGCATGCGCGCTACTGTCTCCGTCCCCAGCCACGTCCTCGGAAGAAGCCCGGAGGCTTCCGCGCCGAGCCTGAGATCGCGCGCCTGCGGGCGCAACCCGAGCGCCGTGACGAGCTTTGCGTCGAGCTCACGGAGAGTGACGGGGCGGTCGGTGTCGGTCTCGGTCACCTGCATGCCGAGGGAGGCGAGAATCGTGGCGAGCTCGAGCGAGGTGAGATGTTCGTCCGGGCGGAAGTCGGCCACGCTCGGCGCCATCAGCCCCGCGTCGACGACCTCCCTGATCTGCGGCGCCGCCCAGGAGCGAGTCGGCTGCGGCTGCGCGCCGGCGCTGCCGACCGCGGCGAGGAAGGCGAGGCAGACGAAAGCGGCGACCCAACGCATCTGTTGAGTATCGGCGGTGTCGGCTGGCTTCCGAACCCCCCTTACGAAAGGTTGAACACATTCAACCCGGGAAAACGCCGGGCTACAGTGAGTCCAATGCGCGCGCTGACGCTCCTTGCAGCTCTTTTCGCGCTCGTCGCAGCGGGTTGCGGGGGCAGCTCCGACGACGAAGCCGCTGCGCCCGCCCCTCCTCCGGTCACCGAGGCCGCTGCTCCCGAGGACGCGGCGATGCGCCCGGCGGCGGCGCCGATCCAAGGAACGACGCTCGACGGTGAGCAAGCCGCCCTGGCCGACCTCCGTGGGAAGCAGGTATTCGTGAACGTCTGGTCGTCGTGGTGAAGCACCTGCCAGAGCGAGGCGGTCGCCTACGCAGAGTTTCAGCAGAGTCACCCTGAGCTCGCATTTCTCGGCCTCGACGTCGCCGATACGCCTGAAGAGGGCCGTGCTTTCGTTGACCGGTACGGGTGGAGCTGGCCTTCGATCTCCGACCCTGATCGCGACCGCGCGAGAAGCCTCGGGGCGACCTACCAGCCGCATGTCTTCGTGGTCGACGCGCAGGGACGGATCGTCGCGAGCTACGAAGGACGTGGCGACGCCGAGATCTGGGAGTCGCTCGCGGCGCAGCTTCCATAAGCTGCCATCGAGCATGGTGACGTACGAAGACTGTCTTCCCGGAACCTGGCTCGCATCGCGTTTCGCGATCGACCCGTTCCTGATCGACGCGATGCGCCGAGACGGGGAGCTCGTCGCGGTGCGCGAGCCGGGCTCGACCGAATGGCTGTATCCCGGCTGGCAGTTCGACGGCCGCAGTCCACGGCCCGTGATCGCACGGATCGTGAAGGCAGCGCAAGAGAAGGGTCTCGATGAGTCTCGGCTGTACACGATCTTGACAGCTCCGCTCGGCCTCGGAGGCGAGCGGCAGGTCTACGAGCTCTTGCTCGAGGGGCGGGAGGACGATGTCGTCGAGCTCGTGCGCGCGGGCTAGCGGTCGTTCTTAGGCCGACACCGCTTCGACCGCGCGCACGATGTTCACGTCGCCGCTCACGGTCTTGACGCGCAGCGGAACAACCGCTCGTCCAGGCTTCTGTTCGTCGGGGTCGGCTTCGGAAGTCTGATCGGCGAGCCCCAGCTCCGACTCGAGATCGCCGGACACCGAGACAGCGTCGATCCAGACGCGAGTGCCGCGGGCGACGCCGATGCGAACATCGCCGGAGACGGTCTGCACTTGGAGATCGCCGGCCTCGATCGCGCCAATCTGGACGTCCCCGGACACGGTTCGAGCGTTCAGCGAAGCCAGAACGTGACGGATGTCGAGGTCACCGGACACTGTGACGACTGTGCCTTCCGCCTCGATCGCTCCTACGGAGATGTCCCCGCTGGCGGTCTTGAGCTGCAGCTTCTTCGTGACGTTCTGGATTCTCATGTCGCCGGATGCGCTCTTCGCCGAGACCTCGCCGAGCTCTCCGACGACCTCGAGGTCGGTCGAGCCACCGGCGAGATCGAGGTCAGCGCCCGGCGGGCAGGTGATGTGCACTTCGAAATCACCGCCCCAGCTGATCTGGATCGGGCCCCAGCGGAACTTGTCCTTCTGCTCGATCGTTATGACGTGCCCGCCCGGCCGCTCGTCGGCGCGGATGACGATGTCTTCGAACGCGTCGGAGCCACGACGGCCCTTTGCGATGAGCTCGACGACGGTGCGCGGTTCGTCGGCCGTCGTGACTCGGACGCGTCCACTCGGGAGTCGGACTTCGAGCGCGACGTTCCCGGGAGTGTCGAATTCCGGCATCGTCGTCGCCTAGTTCTGCGTCGCCGCGGTGTTGGGGGTTCGCCGGAGACGAGTGCCGGTGGTGAGCTTCCTCGTCTTTCGAATGCGGTCGCCAGAGTCGAGAAGCGTGGCGTAGTCGAACGGGATCGGAGCGAGAAACATGGTCTTCCCCTTTCAGCCCTGGGCGTAGCCCTGGATGCGGTTTCTGCCGCGTCGATGGTGTGAGCGCGAGTCGAGCAAGCGCGCGATCGCGCGGACGAGCCATGCGTTGGTCGAGACGCCTTCCTGGGCGGCGGCCTCCTCGATGCTGTTCTTCAGCGACTCGGGAAGCCGGAGCGAAATGCGGCCCGTGAGCTCCTCCCCCGAAGCCATCTGAACCAAGTCCGAGGAGTCCTCCATCACGACAACGAGCTCGGGTTCCCGCCCGGCGAGGCGGACTTCGACACGTCCCAAGCCGAGCTGTCCCCCGATCTCGAGCGTTGCCTCGCCAAGAAGGTCGAGAAGCCGAAGGTGGAGTGTCGAGCCGAGGGCCTCGCTCAGTCTTTGCGCGGCCCGCGCGGTTGCCTCGTCTCCGAGACCGGCGGTGGCGGCGAGGTCTTCCTGAATCGCCTGGATGTGTCTGTCCAGCTGCATGACGACATCATAATGACATCGTAATTGCTGTCTGTCAAGTGCAAATTTGCATTGCGGAGTTATCCGCATGGCTGTGCGGTTTTTTACCGTACCTGTCGCTGTAGAGACGCCAAAAGTGCTCCAATTTGCCCGGACACCCGGCCGCAAAGCCACCTGGAAACATCGAGAGGTGTGGGTTAGATCAGCTGCCAGACGTCGCCGCGAATGATCGGCGTCTCCGCGCCACCCGCGTCCAGCCCGACGACTTCGACGTCCGGCCCACCGATCATGAAGTCCGTGTGGACACCCGACACGTTGACACCGCGGTCGAGAAGCTCCTCGGGAGAGAGCCCCGATGCTCCATTCAATGCCTTCGGGAACCCGCTGCCGAACGCGATGTGGCAGGTCGCGTTCTCGTCGAAGAGGGTGTCGTGGAAGATGAGTCCCGTCTTCTTGACAGCCGACGACCCGTCGACGAGCGCGACCTCTCCGAGGAAGGGCGCCTGCTCGTCGACCGAGAGTTGATGACGAATGATCTCGGCGCCTGCGGATGCCTTCACGTCGACGATCTTCCCGCCCTCGAAACGCACCTCGAGATCGTCGACGCGGCTGCCGGCGGCGAGAAGCGGAGCCGTCGACCGGACGATTCCCTCGGCGCGACGCCAGTCCGGGCTCGTGAACGCCTCCTCCGTGGGCATGTTCGAATGTGCTCGATGCCTGCTTCGGTCTGCATCCGGGCGCAGGTCCAGCGGACGTCCGGAACGAGCCCAACCGTGAGGTTCGTTCCGGGCCCGCTGAAGCGAATTGCGTCGAAGGAACGCTCGTTCAGTCCGTCCGCCCGCTCCTGGAGCCGTGAGACGTGCTCGTTCCACGCCGCGACCGGATCGTCCTCGTCGAGACGGTTCGCCGTTGCAACCGCGACCCACAGCCGCTCGACATCAGGCTCGCCGAAGACCTGCGTCGCCCAGCCTACGTTCGGAGCTGCGATCACCGTCCAGTTGATCCGTCGCGCGGTGATGAGCTCGAGGGAGGCGGCCCGAAGCTCCTTGGGCTCGGAGCGTCCGACGAGGGCGGCGTCCAGATCGCCCAGGAGGTCGGGGTTGGGATTACCCGTGAGCGAGACGAAAGCCGGCCGCTCGTCGTATGCGCGCCGATACAGGTCGAGCAGGTGTGGCGCGGACCAGCCGATCTCCTCCTCCGGGCCCAGCTCGATGGCTGCGCGGCGGAGGTGGAGGTCGCCGTAGAGCACGATTACGTGCTTGGCGCCTGCACGGTACGACTCGCGAGCCACGGCACGCGCGATCTCGGCGTGCTCGACATAGCCGGTGACAATGACGTCCTGGCCCTCCTGGACGTTCGCCCCGACGCGGACCGTCAGCTCCGCGTAGCGCCGCAGACGCTCTTCCGGGATCACGAAGTTGTCAGTCGCCCCAGTCGAAATCGCGCGGACGGCCGGTCCAGAGGGTCTCGTCGAGCGCTGCGCCCTCGGCGTTCTCCGCTGTTTCCTCACCTGGCCAGGGGAGACGCTCGGAGCTCATGTGGGCGGCGGGCTCGCCGTCCATCGTCTCTTCGATCCGTGCCTGCTCCTCGCTCTTGAAGAGCGGATGGTTCTCGAGTGGATCGCCGTTCAGGTACGAGTCGATCGGCATGTCCCCGTCGAGACCGGAGTTGCGCGCTTTGAGGTCGAGATGCTCCCGAATCGCTGAGGCAAAGAGGGAGTCTGTCTCGACTGCTGGTGCTTCGAGATCCGACATGGGCTTCGTCCGAAGGGTCGAGTCTAGCGAAGTGCCCTGCACCGGAGGCTTAGGGACACATGCTCCGGGTATGGTGTCTGCGTGCCACTCGTTCGACTGTTCACGTTCGTACTGATGCTCTACCGCATGTATCGCCGGCTGCCCAAGTCGCAACGGCGACAGCTGGTAGATGCGGTCGGACGGTATGGACCGCGCGTCGCCGAGACGGCCAGGCGCCGCGTCCGCACGCGCCGACCCTAAGCACCACCTTTGAACCCGAGCGCTTCGCGAACGATCCGATCCTGCTCGCGTTGGTGGAGCGTCGGGTAGCCCTCGCTGGGACTGGCCCGCCACGGACGGCCGACGTAGTCCACACGCTGCACGAACTCGGCGTTCGCGGCAGCCTCCTCGAGCCGATGGCGGAGCGAACGCCAGGCCCCCATGTTCTGCGGCTCTTCCTGGGTCCAGACGATCTCGCGGAGCCCTGGATACGACTCGACGACGCGCGCGAGAGCGTCGACCGGGAACGGGTACAGAAGCTCGATGCGCACGAGCGCGACGGTTGAGGCGAGGCCTCGAACGTCGTGGCCCGCGAGGTCGTAGTAGATCTTCCCACTGCAGACGACGAGGCGTCGTATCGTCCCGCGCTCCCTCGGCCCTGGTTCGTCGATCACGGCCTGGAACGATCCCGCCGAAAGCTCTTCAGCTGTTGAGGTCGCCTGCCGCAAGCGAAGGAGCCCCTTCGGCGTCATGACCACGAGCGGCCGGGCGGTCGCGTCGAGCGCTTGGCGACGGAGAAGGTGGAAGAACTGGGCGGCGGTCGTGCAGTTCGCGACGCGGATGTTCTCCTGCGCGGCGAGCTGGAGGAAGCGCTCGAGTCGCGCGCTCGAGTGCTCGGGGCCGTTGCCCTCGTAGCCGTGCGGGAGCAAGAGCGCGAGCCTCGACGTCTGTCCCCACTTCGAGCGGCCGGAGACGATGAACTGGTCGACGACGATCTGGGCGCCGTTGACGAAGTCGCCGAACTGCGCCTCCCAGAGCACCAAGGCGTCCGGCGCTGCAATGGAGTAGCCGTGCTCGAACGCAAGCGCTGCGAACTCGGAGAGCGGTGAGTTGTAGATCTCGAAGGCGGCGTCGGCCTCGGGCAACGCCTGCAGAGGAGTGAATGTCTCGCCGGTGACGGGGTCGTGCAAGACGGCGTGACGGTGGGAGAAGGTTCCGCGCTCCGTGTCCTGCCCCGAGAGGCGGATCGGGATGCCCTCCTCGAGAAGAGAGGCGAACGCCAGGGCCTCGGCCTGCCCCCAGTCGATCCCGCCCTCACTGAATGCCTCGCGTCGTCGCTCGAGTTGCTTGGCCAGCTTCGGGTTCACCTGGAAGCCCTGCGGAACGCGCAGAAGCTGTTCGTTCAGCTCGCGCAGCCGCTCGACCGGCACCGAGGTGACCACCGTGTCTCCCGTGTCCCGCGGAATACGCGGTTCCCGCGGCTGCTCGGGATCGGCGAAGGACGCGCGGAGCTGATCGTGCGTCTCGCGCAGTGCCTCGAGCGGCTCCGCGAGGAGCTGCTCCGCTTCGTCCGCGGTCAGCACCCCCTCTTCGATGAGCCGTGCCCCATACGTCTCGCGGACGGGCGGTTGAAGGTCTATCCGGCCGGCCATCAACGGCTGCGTATACGCAGGCTCGTCCTGCTCGTTGTGCCCGAAGCGACGGTATCCCACGAGGTCGATCACCAGGTCGTGACCGAACTCCTCGCGGTACGCGAGAGCGAGCCGGACCGCGGAGACCGCGGCCTCGGGATCGTCCGCATTCACATGGACGATGGGAACGTCGAACCCTTTGGCGAGGTCGCTCGAGTAGCGCGTCGAGCGCCCTTCGGCCGGGTCGGTCGTGAAGCCGATCTGGTTATTGGCGATGACATGGAGCGTGCCGCCGGTCGAGTAGCCGTCGATGGAGTGAAAGTTGAAGGTCTCGGCCACGACCCCTTGCCCGGCAAACGAGGCGTCGCCGTGGATCAGGATCGGAAGGGCGACCGAGGGGTCGTGAATGCCGGCGCCGCCCGAGCGATCGGTCTGCTCGGCCCGCGCAAGGCCCTCGATGACGGGATCGACAGCCTCGAGATGGCTCGGGTTGGCGGCGAGGGTCACTTGTACGTCGCCGGAACGGGTCTGCCGGGACTCGGAGGCGGCAAGGTGATACTTGACGTCGCCCGTTCCGCCCTCCGGGTCGGAGACCAGGGCATCGAATGATCGCTCGCCTTCGAACTCGCGGAGGATCGACGCGTACGAGCGCCCGACGGTGTGGGCGAGGACGTTCAGGCGACCGCGATGGGCGATCCCGATCACGATTTCGTGCGCGCCCGCGGCTGCGGCCAGCTCGATCGCCTCGTCCAGCATGGGCACGAGCGCGTCGAGGCCCTCGATCGAGAACTGCTTCTGTCCGATGAACGCGCGCCGCAAGAACGTCTCGAAAGCCTCGACCTGCGCCAGCCTGAGGACGAGAGCGCGCCGATCCTCGGCCGAGACGGGCTGGCGAAAGCGACCCGACTCGATCGCACGACGCAACCAGACGCGCTCGGCGTGATCCGATATGTGCTCGATCTCGTAGGCGATTGTCCCCATGTAGACCTCTTGCAGCCGCGGCAGCGCGTCGAGCAAGGTCTCCCCTTCGACCGAAAGCCGGAGGAGCCGAGCCGGAATCTTCGCCTGAACTTCAGGGGTCAGCGGAGGGTTGAGGCTCTCGGGCTCCAGCGCTGGATCGCCGGGGGGCTCCGAGCCGAGCGGGTCGAGACGCGCGGCGAGGTGACCGTGCATGCGGATCGCTTTGACGAGCGCCATCGCGGCGGCGACGGCCGCCAGGAGGTCGTCCCCGTCTACGGGTGCTTCTCGCAGAGCGGCCGGCGCAGCCGGCGCCTGGCCTACGGGTTCCTTCTGGAGCGGCGACGGTGCGGCAAGTGGTGCTGCGCTGCCGTTTCCCTCCTCGGAGCGCGACTCGATCAGCCTGGAGAGTCCAGGCAGAGCCGAGAAAGCGCCGTCGTCCGCGCTCTCGAAGACCTCACGCCAGGCAGGATCGACCGCCTCGGGGTTCTCGAGATATTGCTCCAAGAGCGCGCCGACGTAGCCGGCGTTCAGATCGGCTGACATGGCTAGAACAGCGGGTTGTCGGTGCTGATCGCGACGATCATCCCGAAGAAGAAGGCGAGCGTGGCCACGATCACGGCGACCCCGGCAAGCGTGCGGTGCCCCGCAGTCATGCGCGCGGCGACGAGCGCGAGCAGAATCGCGACTGGCGCGAGCAGACCCGGCTGGCGGGCGATGGCGAGACCCGACAAGGCGAAGGAGAACGCACAGAAGAGCCCTGCGACCATGTCCGCACGATGCTGGTGCGCAGAGTGGTTGCTCACGAGGAAGCGCCGACCCGAGACCTGGGCGACGGTCGCGGCGCATGCGGGAAGGGGCGCGTCCCGACGGGACTGCGTGCGCGCCGCCGCGAGTCGTCCCAGCCGCACGGCGCGACCGGGGCAGACGAGTCGCCGCCCGCGGCTCCGTACTCAGGGCTCGGCTCCGACCGGATCGCCCACCAGACTACGCCGCACAGATACACGATAGGGATCTTGAGCACCACAAGCATGAAGACGGCTTCCCACGCAGAAACGGACACGATGCGAGAGAGTTTACGCCACACTCCCTGGTCTCCTTCGGACAGGTCCTTACACGGTGCTCACACTCCTCTGGCTAGGGTGCTTGAGCCTTCGTGCTGCCGAATTTCAGACCACTCACCGCCACAAGGTAAGGAGACTTCGTGAGACGTACCGTTCGCTTCGTTATCGCCCTGTGCGCATTTGCAGCCTTCGCCGCGCCTGCGAGCTTGGCCGCGGAGCGGATGTGGGTGGGATTCCACGACGATCCGAGCTTCCGCTGGGTCCCTGACCGCGCGAGTCGCATCCAGTCTTCATCACGGGAGGGCGCGACCATCATGCGCCTCCTCGTCCAGTGGAACCTGGCTGCACCGGCGCGGCCCTCGAACCCGGCGAACCCTTTCGATCCTGCCTACATCTTCGACGACGTCGACGAGGCATTGCGAAGCGCCCAGGAGACGGACATGGAAGTCATGCTCACGATCTCCGGCAGTCCCCGCTGGGCGAACGGCGGCAAGAATCCCAACGTCATGCCGCAGAGGCTTGCCGACTTCACCGCCTTTGCGCGCGCGATCGCAACGCGCTACTCCGGGCGCTTCAGCGGATACCCGCATGTCCGTTTCTACTCCGTCTGGAACGAGCCCAACCTCAACCTATTCCTCACTCCCCAGTTCAACGCGGCCGGCAAGTCCGTAGCCCCGGCCAACTACGCGAAGCTGTACGCGGCGGCCTACACCGGTCTCAAAGCGGGTAGCCCCACGGCCCAGATAGCGATCGGCGAGACCTCCGCGCGTGGACGTGACCGGCGAGTGCCCGGCGTCTCCGACACGCACTCGCCAGGGAAGTTCGCGGAGCTCGTGGCCAAGGCCAATCCGAGGCTCAAGTTCGACGCATGGTCGCACCACCCGTATCCGTTCAACCCGAACTCGAGGCCGGGCCAGGTCGTCAATTGGCCGAACGTGTCGCTCGCGTCTCTCCCGCGCTTCAACACGAGCCTGAAGACGTGGTTCAAGCGCACGTCCGCGCCGATCTGGATCACGGAGTACGGGCATCAGACCAAGCCCGAGGACGCGTTCGGAGTCGCATACCCGACGCAGGCCGCGTACGTGCAGCAGGCGATCGCGATGGCGAGGAAGTTCCCGTTCGTCGGGATGTTCATCTGGTTCGTCTACCAGGACGACCAGGGACAACCGTGGGAGTCGGGGCTGTACAGATCCGGGGGCGCTCCCAAGGGATCATCACCGACGAGATTCGGTGCCAGCGCGCGGCCTCTCGACGCACGAAACGGGGTCTTCAGCTTCCGCGCGGGCACCATGACGCCGCTTGTCACGCTCTACACGCGTCGCTTCTGCGTGGGCGACACGACGGGCGAATCGATCGGGATGACCTGGCGTATCTTCCGTGCAGGGCGGCTGATCAACGTCGGCCAGCAGACCTCTGCGCTGCGCGTCGACTGCACGATCAGAGCCCGGCTGCGCTTCCGTTCGCCGATGGTCAAAGGCGTGACGTACGTCGCGACATTCGCGCTGAACGACAAGAACGGTGTCGTCCTCAGCCGCCGGCTGACAATCCGCGGTACGTAACGAGAGGGGCGGGCATGCCCGCCCCTACGGACGCCATTCGAGGACCTGCATCCCCTCCCACCATTGGGGATAGCCGCGTTCCTTGCCTTCGATTGTGAGGATCCGTCGTGCGCGAGGCTGGCCGGCGAGATAGGCGTCCATTGCGCGACCGACCTGCTCCCAGTCCGTGTCGTCGACGATCAAGAGCGCGCCCGGCGCCAGAAACGGCTCTGCTATTCGGAGCCCTTCCAGCTGCGCCTCGTAGGCGTGAAGGGCGTCGTAGTACCAGGCGCCGACTACCACGTCGTCGAGCTTCCCTTCGCGAGCGAGCTCGAAGACATCGCCCACGAGGAGCTCCGGGCGTGAGAGACCGAACCGGTCGAGATTCTGTTCGACCGTCTCTAGGCTGGCGTCGCGGAAGTCGAAGCTGTCGATCCCGACGAAGCGATTGCTCTGGTTGCCGAGCATGGCCGCTATGAGGCTGGCTCCGTGGAAGACGCCGACCTCGACGTAAGCCTCGCCGGGGTCGAGGCACGACGCCGCCAGATTGAGAAGCGCGAAGTTGTTCTCCCGCGCCAGGTTCTCGATCTCCTCTGCGATCGGCGCGAAGCGTCGGTCGTCCGGGTGCTCCGAGACTGGGAAGTCCTCGAAGAGAGCAGGAAGCTGCTTCAGAAAACGTTCGGCGTTCACAGGCGAAGGCGATACACGACCCGCCCTACAGGTGGCTCGTTACGCCCGCCAGGCTTTGATCCTCCGTAGGCGGCTCGTACCACGAGAGCGCGTAGCGCCCGTCGTCCAGGTCGCGCGCAAGGGTCGACAGCCTGAGCGGGCGGAAGGTGTCACACATGACCGCGAGCTCGGTCGTCTCGGTGACGCCGAGCGCCTTCTCGGCTAGACCCGGCTGTGGCCCATGCGGCAAGCCCGAGGGATGGAGCGTGATCGCTCCTACCGAGATTCCCTTGCGCGACCCGAAGTTGCCCGAGACGTAATAGATCATCTCCTCCGACTGCAGGTTCGAGTGGTGATAGGGGAGGGGCACGGCATCGGGGTCGAAGTCGAGCTTCCTGGGACAGAACGAGCAGATCACGAAGTTCGGCCCCTGGAACGTCTGGTGGGAGGGCGGCGGCTGGTGGATGCGCCCAGTGATCGGCTCGAAGTCATGGATCGAGAACGTCCACGGATACAGGAAGCCGTCCCAACCGACCACGTCGAAGGGGTGATAGTCGAGGACATAGTCCTGGTAGCCGCCTCGGACGCGCACCTTGACCAGGAAGTCGCCGCGGTCGCGGTGTGTCTTCAGCTCAGACGGCGGATGGATATCGCGGTGGTAGTAGGGAGCGCCCTCGAGGATCTGGCCGTACTGGTTGCGGTACCGGCGAGGGATCTCGACCAGTCCCGGCGTTTCGAAGACGAGATGTCGTTGCGCGCCGGCCGGTACGAAGCGATAGGTCGTTCCACGCGGGATGACGAGGTAGTCCCCGTCCTTGTAGTGCACGTCACCGAAGGTCGTCTCCAGCGTTCCCTGCCCCTCGTGGACGAAGACCAACTCGTCGCCCTCACCGTTCCGGAAGAAGTAGTCCATCGTCGAGTCTGGCCGGCAGAGCGAGATCTCGACGTCCTGGTTCCACATCAGCATGCGCCTGCCAGAGATCTCGTCGCCCTCGGGGTCGATGTCGTACGTAGTCAGCAGTCGGTGCGCGTGCGCGGCCGGAACCCATTCCTCGCGCTCGATCGGCGTGAACTCGCCGAGCTCCTTCACCCGGCACGGCGAATGCAGGTGGTAGAGGATTGATTCGTTGCCGGTGAAGCCCTCGAGCCCCATCACCTCCTCGGTGAGCAGCGTTCCGTTGTCCCGGAAGACGATGTGTCGCTTGCGGGGAACGTCGCCGCGACGCTGGTAGAAAGGCATGGCAGTCCCTTCGGTCTCGTTTGGTCGGTTGCAGCTACCGCGAGGGTACGCCAAGACGACCGAGGCAAGCGGCGTCGGTCTCGACGCGAGGCCGCTTGCCGGTTCTCGTCGCGACTACGCGGTCGGGATGGCGGCCGTCTCGTCGTTCTGCCAGAGACCGAACTCGTTGCCTTCCGTGTCCTTGCAGATTGCAAACCAGCCCATGGCCGGAACTGGCATTGCATCCCCTGCTTCGCCGCCGAGCTCCTTGACGCGGCCTGCGCCGGCGTTGATGTCGTCGACGTCGAAGTAGACACGCGCTCCACGCTTCGAGCCGTCAGCCTCATAGATCGCGCCGCCGGTCGTGTCGGAGAACCGCGTCATGTGGTACTCGGAGGGTGAGCCTTCGTAGCTCTGCCACTCCCAGCCGAAGAGCGAACCCCAAAACTCCCGCGCCTTGGCCGTGTCGCCCGCCGGAATCTCCAAGTGAACCATCTGCCCTGCCATGTCTCTCCCTTCGTCGTTTCTGCGGTCGAGCGACCGCATGGCCTACTAGCTGAGACCGTCGAGTGGGCTGAGATTCATCGGCCTCATTCAATACGACGAACGGGATGCGAAGGAGTAGACAAGGGGTTCACACTCGGAGTGCCTAGCGGCCGTTAATCGCTGCCAGGTACCTGTCGGCCGAGCGGAGAACCTTCGCCTTCGCGTCCTCGGCAATGACGCGATCCCACCACGCGCCGTAGACACGGTCGAACTCGTGCGTCTCGAGGATTCGGCGCATGCGCTCGATCTCGCGTGCCGGTAGCGGGATCAGGTTCGGGTAGCTGTACATGAAGCTCACCCAGGCTCGGTCGGAGACGACCTGGACGATGTCTCCGGCGAGAAGCGCTCCGCGTCCGTCGGCGCCGGAGCTCCAGAGGCAGACGGTGCCGCCCTCGAAGTGTCCGCCGAGGCGGATCAGCTCGAGGTCCTCGGTGAGGCGTCGGCGCTCGCCCGTCCAGAGCTCGATCCGCTCGCTCGGACGCATGATCCAATCTCGATCGGCCTCGTGGAGGAGAACTTGTGCGTCGAAGCGTTCGGCCCACTCGACCATCGTCGAGTAGTAGTGCGGGTGGGAGATCGCAATCATGTCGATGCCGCCTCTTTGCTCGACCGCCGTGGCCGTCTCGTCGTCGAGCAGCGTGAGGCAATCCCAGAGAAGGCCGCCGACGAGAAGTGCGCGCTGGCCGATCGCGAAGGACGGCTCAGTGCCGATGCCGAAAAGTCCCGATTCCTGCTCCTCGACTCGGTTGCGGTGTTCGCTTCGAAGCTCGGCCATTTTCGTCCACTGCTGACCGCCGTCGCCGACGTACTGGCGCTCGTCGAGGCAGATCGGACAACCGTCCGGCGGCTCATTCGAAGGCGAGAACTGCGTCCCGCACGTCACGCAGATGAAGGTGTTCATGGAGCCAGCCGGGATCGAACCGGCGACCTTCTGGCTGCCAGCCAGACGCTCTCCCAGCTGAGCTATGGCCCCAGGAGAGATCTCAGTCTAGCGTCGAGAACCAATGTCTTCTGCGCGTCTGAAGTGCTGTTCGGCGACGCCGAACAGTCGAGCTACCCTGCGGTATCGGGCGGCGGCTGAAGAAGAAGCGTGAACGGCGACAGGGGCGCCGCAGAGCCGTGCGCGCCCTCCAGTTCGTTCGCGAGCTTTTCACGGGCGGACCGCCGAAGGAAACCGACATCGACCCACGAGATGATCTCGAAGGCGGACTTGGAGTTCGCGAGCCACTTCGTCCCCTACCTCCGAGCGCGTCCGGCGCGGTTGCGCTCGAAGCGCCGCCGGAGGAGATACGCGATGTGTGGGCGGTCGGCGACGACGACCGCAACTAGCCCGCTAGCGCCTCGACCTCGACCGACGGCACGTCGCTCCACAGATCCTCGAGGCGGTAAAAGCCGCGCGTCTCGGGCGTGAAGATGTGCAGCACGAAGTCGTTGTAGTCGCCGACGATCCAGCTTGCTTCGGGCAGGCCGGCACTCGCGCGCGCGATAAGGCGTTGCTCCGCTTTCAAGGTGCTCGTCACCTCGTCGTAGATCGCCTTTGTCTGCCGCGGGTTGCGGCCGGTCGCGATCACGAAGAAGTCTGTGAAGTCGCAAACTCCACGCATGTCGAGGATGGTGACATCGGTCGCCAGCTTCTCTTGGCAGAGAGCGGCGGTACGGCGTGCTTGCTCGAGTGGGCTCAGTCGGTGTGCGCCTTTCTCTTTCGAATCCCAGTCTACTGAGTGGAGACGTACAGACCGAGGCGCCGGATGGCCTGAGCGACCTTCGTCGGAACGAGCTCGTCGATCGGCTCTCCCCGAGAAACTCGCTCGCGAACGAGCGATGACGAAACCGGAACGGGATCCAGATGGAAGTACGAGATGCGGTCGGGCGCTGGGAGACGAGCGTGTGTCTCGCGCACGCGGTCGTCGGGGACGCCCGGCCGCATCGCCACGGCGAGCCGCGCGAGCTCGAGCACGCGCTCGGGGCTCTTCCATCGCTGAAAGCCCGCAAATTCGTCGGCTCCCAGGATGAACACGGGGTCGTCGAGCTGTCGCGTCTCGAGCGAGTCGACGGTACGCGCATGCGGGTCGAGCTCGACATCGACGCCCGGTATACCGTCGAAGGCCAGTCGTGCGAGTTCGAGACGGGCCTCCGCGAGGCCGTGCGTCCGCTTGTGACCGGGATCAGCGACGACGAGGATGAGCAGCCTCTCGAGGCCGAGCTGGTCGATCGCAGCGCGCGCGAGCGCCACGTGCCCAACATGCGGGGGGTCGAACGCCCCGCCGAGGATGCCGAGCGACGCTACTGCCATTCGAGCGACTCGCCTTCGAGCTCGACCTCGACGCCGGGCTTGACGCCCGCGCGGCGCAGCGCGTCTTCGAGCTCCTCGGCCGGCGGCGGAGTACCGACGACGCGGTAACCACGGTCGGTGCGGAGGATTCGAAATCTCGGTCCGCGTCGCGGTTTCGGCCGATATTCGAGGAAGTCGGGCAGCGACTCGTCGACGACTGGCGTCGAGGCCCCCGGCGAGCAAAGCTCGAAAAGCGCGCGCTTGAGCTCCTCGATGCCGGCTCCCGTGGCGCAAGAGGTCGAAACGACCCGCGCAATGCGCTCGTCTCGAAGCTCGAAGCTCGGCCTGCTTTCGAGGAGGTCAATCTTGTTCAGCACGACAAGCTGCGGTCGCTTATCGAGGCCTGCGCCGTAGGCAGAGAGCTCGCGATCGACGGTACGGAACCGCTCCTCGAGATCGCTTTCGGAGGCGTCGACCACGTGAACGAGCAGTCGCGCACGCTCGAGATGCGCCAGGAACTCGTGACCGAGCCCCGCTCCGTCCGCCGCGCCTTCGATCAGGCCGGGCACGTCCGCGATGGTGAGCTGTCTCTCCTCGGGACCGTCCACGATTCCCAAGACCGGCTCGAGCGTGGTGAACGGATAATCGGCGACTTTCGGCTTGGCGTTCGAGATCCTTCGCAGGAGCGACGACTTGCCGGCGTTCGGCAAGCCCGCCAGAGC